>NZ_JBUYSY010000007.1:0-125351 GCF_055231795.1 Flavobacterium riviphilum | reverse complement strand
GTTTTTTATTCTAAAAGAAAACTCACATTCACATTCACTTGAATGGTTATCTCACCTAGTGCTACTGTCTCTCTAGAATCACTTTCCACACCCTCAGAAGCAGCCATAGCCTTCATTGCAAAAACTCGAGGAGGAGTATAAACGGGCGATCCATCAGAAATCAATATTGCTTTGCCAACTTTTTGCCCTAAAACCGACACAAAATCATCCGCTTTACCTTTGGCATCTTTCATCGCTAATTTTCTTGCCTCCGTTTGGTAAAGAGCCATTTTTGAAGATTGAAAAGTTACCCCATCAATGCGATTAGCACCAGCATCAACTACACCTTCCATTAACTCGGCATATTTTGATAAATCCTTCAAAACGATTTCAACCGATTGGTTAGCATTAAATAAACGTTTTTTAGACTGCCAATCATAATTAGGCTGTAATACTACCCGATTGGTTCTAAAATCCTCCGTAGGAAGCCCTATTTTCTTTATTAGTTTAAGTACGGATTCCACTTTAACATCATTCTCTCTTTTAACTTCCTTGGCTGAACTTCCTTTGGTGTCCACAGAAACCAAGATAGTAGCCTGATCCGGCACAACCTGAATTTTACCCTCTCCATTAACTGAAATTTGAGGCAAAGGCCTAGTTTCTTGCGCCCCCATCAAAAAGAAGCTAAACAAGGTAGCAACAGTCAAAAATCCTTTCATATTTTTTGGTTTTAAATTAAAGTAAATAGTGGAAAAGTTCTAGAAATTCCATTTGGCTGCCAGTGTTGGCCTCACAAAAAATCCATCTCCTCCTGCAAAATCATTAGACAGCTCAACTTCACCTCCTAAAGATACGTTTCTAGTAACATTATACCATAACTGAGGTTCACATAAAAAAATAGCTTTAGACGCTCTAGCTTGGCCATCTTTAGATAAAACCAAATGATTCTCAGTCCAATAATCTAAAAACCCATTAAATGTCAATTGATTATTGAAGAAATTCTTAGTCCAAACTGCAGTGAATTGGAAATTATGCGGGGTATCATTCAAAGTATTCCGTATGTTTTTATACAAAGCCATAAGGGTTAAACTTCCTGAAAAATCCTTGGCTAAAAAAGTATAAGAAGGACCTACTAAATATGCCGTACCAAAAGTTCTAACATTTTTATTCGCACTTACCCCTCCATTGTATTCAAGATGTATAGCAACAGGAGCCTTCCAGAGCTTAATTTCACGAGCAATTTCCCAATACGCCAATCCTATCCCAGGAGCATTCTCTCCATCTATTTGAGTACCGCTATAATCCATATCAATAAAGAAAAAGGTATTCCCCCATTTATCTAATTTGAAAAACTCCACCGTAGAGGTAAAATACTGCCGCCCATCGCCCATATCATAATGCAATTGAACATTTTGAGCAGTTATCGAAAAACTTACCAAGACTACAAGCAACAAAAACCAATTTTTCATTCCGTTTTATCTTTAAATGTTAAAATATAAAACACAAATTTGATGCTTTTTTTCTTAATAATGAAACAGTTAAATGAGTAAAAAAGAAAAACAAGTAAGAAATTTGAAATTGACAAACAGAAAACGTTATCGCCTTAAAATCAAACAAAAAACACAACAAGTAAAATCGTTATAAATTTTTAATGAAGAAAAAAAGTATAGATACAATTGCCATTATTAAATCTACAGCAAATTCAAATTTTACCCATTTTCTCCAATACAAATAGGACAATAATTGGTATAGCTAATAACACCACCATCAACAAATGATCGGTAAATAAATTTGGTGCTTTTAATAACGTAATTGCATACCCTCCTACCGCTCCACCAAAATGTGCAGTATGCCCAATGGAATCATTTTGAGATTTCATCCCATAAATAGAATAAAACAAATACAAAATACCAAACAAATAAGCAGGTATTGGTAGAATAAAAAACAACCCTAACATCATATCGGGTTGCAATAAAATAGCCGAATACAGCACGCCTGTTACTGCACCTGATGCCCCTACAGCTCTATAACTAAAATCATTCTTATGAAAGGAAAGCGTTAGTAAACTTCCAAAAAGCAAGCTTCCAAAATACACCATAGAAAAAGAAATTGTACCCAAAAACCCTATCACAACAGGAGCAAAAAAATAAAGCGTCAACATATTAAACACCAAATGAGGCACATCTACATGCAAAAAACCAGAAGAAAACAAACGAACTTGCTCTCCTGCACGTATACTACCAATATGAAATTCATATTTTCTAAAGAAAGAAACGTCATTCCATCCTTTATAACTCACCAAGACATTTGCTAAGATAATCAGCAGTAAAAGTAAATTCATCTGTAAATTTTTAAAGTAAATGGTAAATATAAGGATCTTTAAATAGAATCCCTTGCGCTCATAGTGGGATAATTTTGCTATTTTAAGTTATATTTGCTCAAAAAAAACCAATGCAACTGCTTATTTTCTTAATTGTTTTTCCATTTCTCTGGCTAATATCTATACTTCCTTTTCGCCTTTTTTATTGGTTTTCAGACGGCATTTGTTTTATAGTGTACCGATTAATAGGCTATCGCAAAAAAGTAGTACGCCAAAACATTGCCTTAGCATTACCCCATTTATCACAAAAGGAACGTTTGGTTATTGAAAAAAAATTCTACCAACACCTATGCGATATGTTTCTTGAAATGATAAAAACATTATCAATTTCAGAAAAAGAAATGCAAAAAAGATTTAAAATAAAAAACTTGGATGTCCTTAAATCATTTGAAGAAAAACAAAAGAGTATTGTACTACTAACTTCTCATTATGCTAGTTGGGAATGGTTGATTTCTATTAGTAGCATAACCAAATTTAAAGGCGTTGGAGTCTATAAACAAATTGCAAATAGACATTTTGATCAACTAGTCCGAAAAATTCGTTCCAAATTTGGTACCGAATTAGTTACAACTAGTCAGACTATCAGTTTTATTCATGAAAACGAAAAAACAAACCAATTGTGCCTCTATGCCTTAGTGAGCGATCAATCGCCCAAATTAAATCGTGCATTTCATTGGAGTCATTTCATGGGAATTGAGGTACCTGTTCATACTGGAGCCGAAATGCTCGCCAAACGACATAATTTGAGTGTACTTTTTGTAGATGTTAGAAAAGTAAAGCGTGGATATTACGAGGCTACCTTTTCTGTTCTTACCGAAAACCCGAAAAGCAAACCTGACTTTGAAATTACAGATCAATACTTAAAACTAGTAGAAAAACAAATCCAAGAAGCCCCCGAATTTTATTTGTGGACGCACAAGAGATGGAAACACAGAAAATAATTCAAAAAAAAAAAAAACTCATGAAAATCATGAGTTTTTTTTTTTTACTGTATAAAAAGTACTAGTCCAAAAATAAATTATGGACTAATGCCTCTTCAAAATGAGAAGCTTTTTGATGAATGAATTCGTTGGTATCAGGATTGTAATGATACTCCAAACCCCACTCCTTATGATGAACAGCCAATTCTTGAATGGCTCTACATACATACTCAATTTCTGCTGTGGTGGTGGTAGGATGTATCGACATACGAATCCAACCTGGTTTTCGAATTAAATCGCCTAACGAAATTTCATTAACTAATTTATTAGAGGTTTCTTGATCTACATGCAGCAAAAAGTGACCATATGTACCCGCACAACTACACCCCCCACGTGTTTGAATTCCGAAACGATCATTGAGCAGTTTCACTCCTAAATTAAAATGCAAATCGTCAATAAAAAACGAAATCACCCCCAAACGCTCTTGATGCTGTCCTGCCAATATTTTGATATTTGATACATCTTGAAGCGCATCAAAAACATATTGTACAATTTCATGTTCCCTTTTTAAAATATTCTCTACCCCCATTTCTTCTTTCAATTGAATGGCTAAGGCAGTCTTGATTACCTGTAGGAATCCTGGTGTACCTCCATCTTCGCGATCCTCAATATTATCAATGTATTTATGTTCTCCCCAAGGGTTGGTCCATGAAACCGTACCTCCACCAGGACAATCTGGCACCATGTTTTTGTATAATTTTTTATTAAAAATCAAGACGCCCGAGGTACCGGGACCACCTAAAAATTTGTGAGGCGAAAAGAAAATGGCATCTAAATACGCCTCTGGATCTTCAGGATGCATATCAATGGATACGTAAGGACCTGAACAAGCAAAATCCACAAAACAAACCCCGTTATTTTGGTGCATCAATTTAGCCACCTCGTGGTAAGGAGTACGAATTCCCGTAACATTAGAACAAGATGTTATCGATGCAATTTTTAAGGTTCTATCGGCATATTTTTCTAACAATGCGTTTAAATTATCTAATGAAAACAAACCATCCTCTGTAGAAGGAATCACTTCCACATCGGCGATGGTTTCTAACCAAGACGTTTGATTAGAATGATGTTCCATGTGAGAAATAAAAACCACCGGTTTTTTCTCTTTTGGCAAAGAGAAATATTCTTTTAAATTTTCGGGAACCTTTATCCCTAAAATCCTTTGAAACTTATTCACTACCCCCGTCATTCCCGTGCCGTCGGTAATTAATACATCATCGGCATTAGCATTTACATGCTTTTTGATTATGTTTCGTGCGTGATGATACGACTTAGTCATGGTAGTACCCGAAACTGTGGTTTCAGTATGAGTATTGGCCACGAATGGGCCAAAGGAATTCATAAGCTTCTCTTCTATAGGACGATACAATCTACCACTTGCGGTCCAATCAGTATAGATGATTTTTTTAACCCCAAAAGGAGATTCAAATTCTTGATCGATTCCAATTATATTCTTACGAAATTGTTGAAAATACTGCTCTAACGACGTCTCTTTTTCAATATTTACCATTTATTTTTTGATTAGATTACAAATATATTGTATTTGACCGACTTCCCTAAACACATTTAGATTTTAACACCTAGTCAAGAAAAAAACCCTTACAGTAGTACACTATAAGGGTTTTAAATAACATATAGAAGGTTGTATTTTACATTACAAACCAGCAATTGCTTTGATTTCGTCTATGATTCGCAACGCTAAATCATCTGCCAATTGTTGCGTAGCAGCTTCGGTGTAAATGCGGATAATCGGTTCGGTATTCGATTTTCTTAAATGCACCCAATTTTCGGCAAAATCGATTTTCACTCCGTCAATAGTAGAGATGTTTTCTGATTTGTACTTATCGGTCATGGCTACCAAAATCGCATCCACATCAATTTGAGGGGTCAATTCGATTTTATTTTTACTCATGTAATATTCAGGATATGAAGCACGCAAATCAGAAACTTTCATTTTTTTGTTAGCCAAATGCGTTAAAAACAAAGCCACACCCACCAAGCTATCGCGACCGTAATGCAACTCAGGATAGATGATGCCACCATTGCCCTCACCACCAATGATAGCGTTATTTTTTTTCATCAACTCCACTACATTCACCTCGCCTACGGCACTCGCTTCGTAGCTGCCCCCGTGAGCAACCGTTACATCGCGCAACGCTCTTGAAGAAGACATATTCGAAACCGTGTTACCCGGAGTTTGACTCAACACATAATCGGCACAAGCCACCAAAGTGTACTCTTCGCCAAACATTTCGCCATCTTCAGAAATAAAAGCCAAACGATCAACGTCTGGATCTACGACGATGCCTAAATGTGCTTTTTCTTCGACCACTAAAGCTGAAATATCCGTTAAATGTTCTTTCAGAGGCTCAGGATTGTGTGGAAAATGACCATTGGGTTCGCAGTACAATTTTACCACTTCAACCCCCATTTGCTCTAATAATTTTGGGATGATGATTCCGCCTGATGAATTCACACCATCAACTACTACTTTGAAGTTGGCTGCTTTTACTGCTTCAATATCGACTAAGGGTAAATTCAATACTTCATCGATATGAATATCCATATAAGCGTCATTGATAGTGATTTCGCCCAAGCTATCCACGTCTGAAAAATCGAAAGCTTCCGCTTCAGCAATGGCTAATATTTTTTCGCCATCGGCACCACTTAAAAACTCTCCTTTTTCGTTAAGAAGCTTCAAGGCATTCCATTGTTTTGGGTTATGTGACGCGGTCAATATAATTCCGCCATCCGCTTTTTCCATAGGAACGGCTACTTCAACAGTAGGTGTCGTGGACAATCCTAAGTCGATTACATCAATACCTAAACCTAATAAGGTATTCACCACTAAATTGTGAATCATAGGTCCAGAAATACGAGCATCTCTACCAATTACAACGGTATTTTTTTCTTTATTACTATGTTGCTTTAACCAAGTTCCGTAGGCCGAAGCAAATTTTACTGCATCTACTGGAGTTAAATTGTCACCCACTTTTCCTCCAATGGTTCCTCGGATACCTGATATTGATTTGATTAATGTCATTTTTTTTCAATTTGGTTAAGGATACAAATATAAAAAAGTTGGATGGGCTTAGTATCCCCTTTTGGAAAGAATTTGATAAATGAAATGAAAGCAACACTTGATTACCTTTTTAAAGTTTGTATCTTTGAAAAATAGGCAAATATTTCATGAATTTTTTAGCACATATTTTTTTATCAGGCGAGGATGAGCTCCTTAAAATTGGCAATTTTATGGCCGATGGAATCCGTGGCAAAAAATACGAACAATTTCCTTTACCCATTCAAAAAGGCATTTTGCTGCATCGTTTTATTGATTTTTATACCGACAATCATCCTGTTTTTAAACAAAGTACCCAACGATTGCATGCCAATTATCACCACTATGCAGGGGTAATTGTAGACATGTTCTACGACCACTTTTTAGCTAAAAATTGGCATCAATACACATCGGAACCCCTAGAGGAATATGTAGCCCATTTTTATCAATCGCTCGAAAATCATTATGAATACTTAACTCCACGCGTACAAAATATGCTGCCCTATATGATAAAAAACAATTGGTTGTACAATTATCAATCGATTACAGGGTTACAAGTCATTCTATCTCAAATGGACAGCCGAACGCAAAATCAATCCAAAATGGGTTTGGCGACTCAGGAACTCACCCAATTTTATACCGAATTCGAGTCAGAATTCCGCCTAGTTTTTAAAGACCTACAAGATCAAGTTTCAATCAAAATCAAACAATTATGAAAATTGCACAACCGCTCCTTTCTGTTTTTTTATGCCTACAAATTACTATGAATACTAATGCACAAAAAGGGATAATGGCATCAAAAGCCATGGTGGTTTCGGCTAGAGAAGAGGCCAGTAAAATTGGCATTGAAATAATGAAAAAAGGAGGCAATGCCTTTGATGCTATGGTAGCTACAGAACTAGCTTTAGCTGTAGCTTATCCCTTTGCCGGAAATCTTGGTGGAGGTGGTTTTATGGTGTATCGCAAAGCCAATGGCGAAACGGGTGCCATTGATTATCGTGAGAAAGCTCCATTGGCAGCGACCAAAAACATGTATCTTGACGCTGATGGAAATGTAATCAAAGGAAAAAGTACAGATACCCCCTTGGCTATCGGAGTACCTGGAACCATAGCAGGTGTATTTGAAGTGCATAAAAAACTAGGAAGTCTGCCTATCGCTACACTATTAGAGCCTGTAATTGCTCTTGCGGAAAGTGGAGTTCGTGTTACCCAAAAACAGAAAAATCAATTGGACCGATACAGAGCCTCAATTGTTAAAGCAAATGGAGAACAAACTTTGTTCGCTAAAGATTTTCAAGAAAATGATCTTGTCAAATATCCCGCTTTAGCTCAAACCTTACGTAGAATTGCCAAAAACGGAAAAGACGAGTTTTACAAAGGAAAAACAGCGAAAATTCTAGTAGATTATTTGCAAAAAAAAGGGGCAATAATCACCTTAAAAGATTTAAAACAATACGAAGCCAAATGGAGAAACCCCATTCAATTTGATTACAAAGAGTTAAAAATCATTTCCATGTCCCCTCCAAGCAGTGGCGGTATTTGTTTAGGACAAATTTTTAAAATGATTGAACCCTTTGATTTGGCCAAAATGGGGCACAACAGCGCCGAGGCCATTCAAGTAATTGTGGAAGCCGAACGCCGTGCTTATGCCGATAGAAGTTTCTATTTAGGCGATCCAGATTACCATAAAATTCCAGTCAATCAATTACTTGACAAGGATTACTTAAAAGAAAGAATGAGCAATTTCAATCCAGAAAAAGCTACTTTGTCTAGCACGATAAAAGAAGGTACTGTAGCTTACTCAGAAAGTACCGAAACCACCCATTATTCAATTGTAGATGCTTATGGCAATGCTGTTGCTGCCACCACTACCCTAAATGATGGTTTTGGTTCCAAATACTACTGCGAAGAATTAGGGTTCTTTTTGAATAATACCATGGATGATTTTAGTGCGAAACCTGGAGAACCCAACATGTTTGGATTGATTGGTAACGAAGCCAATAGTATTGCCCCAGGCAAAAGAATGCTAAGCTCCATGACACCAACTATTGTTGAAAAAAACGGCAAACTATTCATGGTAGTGGGCACTCCGGGAGGATCCACTATCATTACTTCGGTATTACAAACCATCTTGAATGTTTACGAGTTTAAAATGGGCATGCAACAAGCCGTGAACGCTCCTCGTTTCCATCATCAATGGCTGCCCGATGTGATTACTTTTGAACCCAATACCTTCGACAAACAAACTTTTGAACATCTTAAAGCCAAAAACTACATCATCAACGAAAAAACTACTCCTGTAATTGGCAAAGTGGATGCCATCTTAGTATTGCCCAATCAGCAATTAGAAGGAGGGGCCGACTTTAGAGGAGACGATACTGCAATTGGTTTATAACGCTGTTTATGGATTTTACAACGGAATTAGAAAAAACGTTTTTACTTCATGCCGATAGTGAAAAAAGTATAGCCATGGCCAAATACATGAAGAATCACTTTGTGTTTTTTGGCATTCCAACGCCTTTGAGGAAAACTATCCTTCAAAATCTCTTGAAAAATCATAAAGATGAAATCCATCGAGATGGTAAAACTATTGCTTTGCAATTGTACCAAAAACCACAGAGAGAATTCCATTATTGTGCTATTGAGCTATTGATAAAGCACACTAAAAAAAACTTTCAAAGAGAAGATGCAATTTGGATTGAAGAGATGCTTCTCACTCACTCTTGGTGGGATAGCGTAGACCCCATCAGCAAATACCTCTTAGGAGGGTATCTCAATCAGTTTCCAGACCAAACGGATCGCATTATAGATAAATTTTCAAATTCTCCCAATATGTGGCTCAACAGAAGTTGCATACTTTTTCAATTGGGTTACAAAAAAAATACTAACTTTAAGCAAATGAAATACTTATGCGATTTATTCAAAAATTCAAATGCTTTTTTTATTCAAAAAGCCATTGGATGGGCCTTACGTGAATACGCAAAAACGGCCCCCGAAGAAGTAAAAGCATACGTTAAAAACACAACACTAAAACCCTTAAGCCACAGAGAAGCCTTAAAAAATATTGAAAAAACATGAAGTTAAAATCTTTAGCAACTAGTCTGTTTAGCAAAACTGAAGCAATAATTGTATGGGGGCAAAGCAAATTAACCAATAAACAATTTATTTTCCTTTCAAGTGTTTTAGTTGGCATTTCTGCGGGACTCGCGGTTATTGTGTTAAAATATTTTGCGCATTCCGTATATACTTTTGCAACGTACATCAACAGTATTTTAAAACTCAATTTCATCAATAGTATTCTGCCGATAATTGGGATTCTTTTGACTGTTTTTGTAGTGGATAAAGTTTTAGGTGGCACTATCGAAAAGGGTACCTCACAAATTCTTTTTGCCGTAGCCAAAAAAGCGGGAATCATCCCTAGAAAACAAATGTATGCGCAAATCGTCACGAGTTCTTTAACTGTGGGTTTAGGTGGATCGGCAGGTTTAGAAAGCCCAATTGTAATTACAGGTGCAGCCTTTGGCTCCAATTATGCACAAAAATACCAATTAAGCTATAAAGACCGAACCTTACTTATTGGATGCGGAGTGGCTGCTGGGATTGCCTCCGCGTTTAACGCTCCTATAGCAGGGGTGTTATTTGCTGTAGAAGTCCTTCTAGTAGACGTGAGCATTTCTGCTTTTACTCCTATTATGATTGCAGCAGCAACTGGTGCTATTGTTTCGGCCATTGCCCTTGACGAAAGCATCTTACTTTCCTTTAGAGAACAACAAAATTTCAATCCTTCCAATGTATTTTATTATGTCTTACTTGGTATGTTTACTGGCCTGATTTCTGTATATTACTCTAGAAATTTTCAAAAAATGGAACGCATTTTCCATCTTTTAAAATTTTCAGTTTACAAAAAAGCACTTATAGGCTCTAGCATTCTAGCAGCCTTAATTTTTGTTTTTCCTACCTTATTTGGAGAAGGTTATGAAAGCATTCGAATCCTTTCGCAAAAAGACCCAGGTCAACTTTTAGAAAATACGCTTTTCAAAGGGTTTCGAAATAACGATTGGATGTTGCTACTCTTCATCGGTGCTAGCATGACGCTTAAAGCATTTGCTACTGGTATCACCTTGGGCTGTGGGGGCAACGGGGGCAACTTTGCTCCTTCCCTTTTTCTGGGCTCTTATACCGGATTTTTCTTTTCTTCGCTCTTGAACCAAATCGGACTCACTCATTTGCCTACTAGCAACTTCACTATTGTGGGAATGGCAGGCATTCTTAGTGGACTATTTCATGCCCCGCTTACCGCTATTTTCTTAATTGCCGAAATCACTAGAGGATACGGATTAATGATTCCATTGATGATAGTAGCCTCAACTAGTTATGCCATTGCCAAGCGATTTGAAAAACACTCCTTAGATGTCAAAAGTCTAGCCAAAAAAGGACATGCCTTTACCGGAAACAAAGACACCAATGTACTCTCTACCCTAGACACCGAAAGCATTATCGACAAAACGTTTTCGACAGTCTTCCCTGATGAAAATTTAGAACGTCTCGTTGACTTAATTTCAAATTCCAACCAAGTCAATTTTCCAGTGGTAAACGAGCAAAATGAATTGATTGGTGTGGTCCACTTTAATGATATTCGCGAAATAATTTTCAACAAATACAGGGTTAAATACACCCTTATCAAAGAAATCATGATTGCTCCTGCCGCTATTGTTTTTCCATCGGATAGCATGGAAACGGTAATGAACAAATTTGAACAATCCAGAAAAGCCCATTTACCTGTAGTACAATCTGGAAAATACTATGGCTATATCTCAAAATCAGTGGCTCTCGATGCCTACCGAAACAAGTTAAGAGCCATGACTATTGATTAATCGTGCAAAAAAAAATAAAAACAAGTGTAACAAAAAAAATAAACCTAATACTAACTTTATCAAAATCAAACAACTAAAATTATAATTATGAGAGTACTAAAATTAGCGGCATTAGCCATGTTACTAATGGCTTGCAACAACACGGTATTGGCGCAAACGGCAGATGAAATTATTGCTAAATACATCACAACTATCGGTGGAGCCGATAAGTTAAAAGCCCTTAAAGGGGTAAAGATGGAAATGACGGTTAATGCTCAAGGAATGGAAATTCCTGTAGAAATCGTTCAAGAACCCGGCGGAAAAATGTATGTAAAAATCAACATTCAAGGAAAAGAAATGACTCAAATGGCCTCTGATGGCGAAACAGTTTGGAGTACTAGTTTTATGACCATGAAAGCCGAAAAATCGGATGCCGAAACTACGGCCAATGCAAAACTAAGTGCTGCTGATTTTCCAGATCCTTTTTTAGATTATAAAGCCAAAGGCTATGCTGTCGAACTAATGGGTAAAGAAACTAAAGAAGGTACAGAGTGCTACAAAATAAAATTAACCAAAAAACCAATTACGGTGAATGGCGTTAAAACGGACGATATCAACTACTACTATTTTGATACCGAAAACAATTTGCCAATCGCCACCGAAACAGAAATCAAACAAGGCCCAATGAAAGGTCAAAAATCGGTTTCTACTATGAGCGATTACCAAGAAGTTGAGGGTATTTACTTCCCTTTTGCAATGAATCAAGGAGGGCAAGCTATGAAAGTTAAAAAAATCACTTTGAATCCAACTGTAGAGGCAAAAGCCTATGCTTTTCCAGCTCAATAACTATAACAAAACCAATTGGAAGTCCTTATTGAAAAGTAAGGACTTTTTTTAACCATATATTTTATGAAAAAAACCACTATTTGGGTTGCTTGTTTAGGAATACTATCAGCAACCACAGTATTTGCACAAGAAAAAATAGTACTCAAAGGCAAAGAACTGTTTGGCGACATGCAAGCCAGACACATAGGGCCAGCACTTATGAGCGGTAGGATTACCGATATTGAAATGCACCCTACCAACAACAAAATCATCTTTACCGGAACAGCCGGTGGTGGGGTTTGGAAAAGTATTGATGGTGGAGCATCTTTTAATTCGGTATTTGACGATCATATTCAATCTATAGGATGCGTAGCTATCGATCCTTCAAAACCCGACCAAAACATTTGGGTGGGAACTGGTGAAACTTGGACTAGAAATAGTGTTTCTATGGGAGACGGAATCTACAAATCTACCGATGGAGGACAAAACTGGAAAAATATGGGATTGCCAAAATCGGACCGTATTGCATCTATTGTTATCGATCCTAAAAACAGCGATGTGGTTTGGGTGGCCGTTCTGGGTGCCCTTTGGGGTGATAGTGACGAAAGAGGCATTTACAAAACTACCGATGGAGGAACTACTTGGAATAAGGTCTTATTTGTAGACAACAAAACAGGTTGTTCGGATTTGATTATGGATCCAAAAAATAGCAATATTATGTATGCTTCTTTTTGGGAATTCCGAAGAACAGGTTGGTCATTCAGCTCGGGAGGAACCAAATCAGCTTTATATAAAACCACCGATGGAGGAAAAACTTGGAATAAAATTCACAACGGATTCCCAGCTGGACAACTAGGTCGCATTGCCATTGCGGTTGCACCTTCAAATACAAACATTTTATATGCTGTTTTAGAAACCGAAAAAGCAGAAAAGAACGGATTGTACCGATCTGAGGATGCTGGTGCTACTTGGAAACACTTAAATAGTGACTTTGGATTAGTCGTGCGTCCTTTTTACTTTTCTAGAATTGTGGTTGACCCAAAAAATCCTGATATCGTAGTAAAAGGCGGTTTAAATGGATCCATCAGTCGTGATGGTGGAAAAACCTTTAAAAATCTAGGCTATATGCACTCTGACATTCACGACATTACGTTTGACAACCTAGACAGCAATCGTATTTTTTGCGGAACCGATGGTGGGGTTTATAGAAGCTGGGATGGAGGAAACACTATGGAAATGGTAAGCAATCTACCCGTTTCTCAATTCTATCACGTAAGCATAGATGACAAAGAACCTTTTAATGTATATGGAGGCTTACAAGACAATGGCTCTTGGTACGGTCCCTCAAAAAGTCCAGGTGGTGTCGAATCGCGCGATTGGACTAGAATTGGCCAAGGCGATGGTTTTAGAGTTATCAAACATCCAACCAAAAACATTATTTACAGTGAAATGCAAGGGGCTGAAAACGTTTGGCGTTTCAATACCGACACGCAAGAATTGATTACGATTCAACCTTTGGCAGTAAAAGGCGATCCAAAATTGCGGTTCAATTGGAATGCGCCAATGGAAATCAGCCAAAAACAACCCGATCGTTTTTATATGGGAAGTCAATTTGTGCACAAATCGGAAGATAGGGGAAGAACTTGGACTAAGATTTCACCCGATTTAACCACCAAAGATCCGCTGAAAATGGATACTACAAAATCAGGTGGATTATCCGTTGACAACTCAGGTGCTGAGCAACATTGTACCATCTTTACCATTGCAGAATCTCCTTTAAACGAAAAAGTAATTTGGGCTGGAACTGATGATGGTAATATTCAAGTTACCAAAGACGGAGGTAAAACATGGACAAACGTTGTCACCAATATTAGCGGTTTACCCAAAAATACTTGGTGCTACCATATAGAAGCAAGTGTTTTTGGAGAAGGAACGGCTTATGCGGTTTTTGAAGGCCACGCCAAAAACGACTACACACCTTACACCTTCAAAACTACCGATTATGGTAAGACTTGGAAATCAATCATAACGCCTGACGTTGATGGTTTTGTTCGCAACATTCAAGAAGATTATACCAACGAAAATTTATTATTCTTGGGTACTGAAAAAGGATTGTATATCACCATCGATGGAGGAGCCAACTGGTCACACTTTACTAATAATATGCCAGCCGTTGCCATTCACTTCATGGATTTAAGTAAAAAATCCAATTCCTTGGTAATGGCTACCCACGGTAGAGGTATAATTATTTTAGATGATATCACGCCTTTACGCCAAATCAATCAAAATGTTTTGACCAAAGATGTACACTTTTTCAACTTAAAACCCGCAGTAATCGAAGAACAATCTAGCTTTGGAACTACTGCAACAGAACTAGAATTTGTAGGTAAAAATCCATCTACAAGTGCTCAAATCATTTACTACTTAAAGAAAAGACATACTTTAGGTAAAATGGATATTGAAATTCAAGATGAAAAAGGGAATAAAATCATTTCATTACCTCCTGGAAAACAAAAAGGAATTAACGTGGTCAACTGGGATTATAACATGAGAAACCCTAAAATTGCCGCTGCTAAAACCCTTTCGTTTGCAGGATTTACAGCTCCTAGAGTACAAGAAGGCACGTATAAAGTAGTATTAACCAAAGGTAAAGAAACGTATACACACGACCTTAAAGTAGTAAACGATCCCAAAAGTAGTATCTCCGCAGCCGATCGTTTGAAACAAAAAGAAACTACTCGTGAATTGTTTAACAAAAACGAAGAATTGGCGTATACTGTTTATGAAATTGATGAAACGGTAAAATTATTAGATCAATTGATTACTAAAAATAAAGCTTTTAGTAAACAAGGCACTAAGATAAAATCTGATTTCGAAAACCTTAAAGCCAACATGGTGGTTACTACAGGTGATGCTTATGTAGGTGCTGCCGAACCACAATTGAGAGAAAAATTAGGCCAATTGTATGCTGCTGTAGCAAGCAATTTTACGGCCCCTTCTCCCTCTCAATTAGAAAACAAAGAAGCTATTTTACAACGATTCGAAACGGCTATGAATGACTTTAAAAAATTGAAAGCCAAAAACGAAACAACCTATCTTAAACAAGCCAAAGAACATAATATTCCGTTTGTACTTAAAACCTATGATGAGTTTATAGCTGAATAATTTCATTTCACATAAACTTTTGAAAACGCTAACTTCGGTTAGCGTTTTTTTATTATCGGATATGAAAATATTTTTATTTATCCGATATTAATTGTAACTTTGTGGGGTTATGTGGAAAATAGATTTAGGATATCGCGAAGAATTTCAATCAACTTTTGAACGATTGTACCAAAAAAAACAAGATTTGCAAAATAGCAGACCCTTGCCTACTATCGCTTTGAATAAAATCAAAGAAAGTCTATCCATAGAATGGACCTACAATTCTAATAGTATAGAAGGAAACACCTTAACCCTCAGAGAAACCCAAATGGTCTTACAAGAAGGCATCACTATAAAAGGGATTTCCTTGAGAGAACATTTTGAAGCACACAATCACGACAAAGCCATTGATTACCTTTTTTCGATAATCAATGAGAACTATGTATTACGAAGTATGGATATATTATCATTACACGGTTTGGTATTACGTTCCATTGAAGATGATTTTGCAGGTAGGTTACGTAATGGAGGGGTTCGCATCTCTGGGGCTAATTTTGTTCCACCTAATGCCAACAAAGTTTCGGATTTACTAGATGAATTGATTGATTTCATTAACACCAACCCTTTACATCTAAACGATATTGAGTTAGCAACCATCTTTCATCATAAATTAGTTTGGATTCATCCTTTTTTTGATGGCAATGGAAGAACGGTTCGCTTAAGTATGAATTTGTTATTAATGCGCTGTGGCTTTCCACCGGCTATTATCCTCAAAAACGACAGAAAAAAGTACTATGAAGCCCTCAATCAAGCTAATAACGGCAACTATCAAAAGCTTATGCTCTTAATGAGTCAAGCTCTTGAACGAAGTTTGAATATTTACCTAAATGCTATGCCTGATAGTAACAACGACTATCAGACAATAGCTAATATTGTTAGTGAACCAAGCAGCCCTTACGGACAAGAATACGTTAGTTTATTAGCGCGTACAGGAAAAATCGACGCTTACAAAGAAGGCCGAAATTGGTATACAACCAAAGAAGCCATCGAAGCTTACATCAGCAGCAGGAAAAGAAAACGCTAACCCCAAAAAGTTAGCGTTTTTTTTAGCGCTCTTTTCAATATAATCTTCGATAGGACTCTACTAAAACAAAAATATAATAGAATATTTCTTTTAAGAAAAACATTCCAAAATATTGCATAAAAAGTTATATTGCGTAAAATATCTTATAATCATTATTATTTTTTTATGTTAATAAAAGCAATCATTGTTGATGATGATCCCAAATCTAGAGAGTTAATTCATAGTTTTTGCAAAAGCTATAGCGATAATAAAATACATGTTTTGGATTTATGCCATTCAGTTGACTCAGCTATACTTTCGATTGAAAAACACCAACCAGATTTAGTTTTTTTAGATATTGATATGCCAAAAAAAAATGGTTTTGAATTATTGAATCATTTTACAAGAGTACCTTTTGAAATTGTTTTTGTAACGGGTCACGACAACCAATACACAAGAGCTTTAGAAATTAGCGCCCTAAATTATCTGATGAAACCCATCAACCCTCTGAACATTAAATCAATTATCGATCACTTTGAAAAAAAGGAAGCATTAGATACAAGTATTAATCAAATAGCCATTTTAAAAAACAATTTAAAAAGTGAAAAAACAACATTAGTCATTCCAGACAAGGACGGGTTTAAAGTGTTGACCGTTACTGATATCATCAGTTGCGAAACTGGAAACGGAAGTGGTAAATGCAAAATTGAAACTACCAAAGGAAATATTGTTATTTCAAAACCAATGAATAAAATGATTCAATTACTACCAGCATCTATTTTTTTAAGTGTAAGTAGCAGTGCCATAATCAATAAAAAAATGGTTGAGTCCTTTAATGGTAAAGAATTTAAATTAATAATGAACAACGGTCGTATCATAAAAGTTTCTGAAAGATTTTTTAATAAAAAAGAATTAATTGATGCACTATCAAACTAAAATTTTATCTCTCTTTTTATTTTTTATCATATTTCCTTTTTTTGCTCAATTCAAGCCTTCAAAAAATTATACTACTGCTGATGGGTTACCCAATAACGCAGTTAGATCGCTGTTTTTAGACAAAAACAATGACTTATGGATTGGCACTGAGAATGGAGTTTCTAGATTTTTAAATGGAACTTTTCAGAATATCTTTGAATCTGATGGTTTGGGCCACAACAGTTGTTGGGATATAACGCAAGACATCAATGGAAATATGTGGTTTGCAAGTTATGGTGGCGGTGTGAGTAAATTTGATGGAGATAAATTCAATGTTTTTACAGTTAAAAACGGATTACCTGCTAATAAAACTAGAAAAGTATTTCCTTATAAAAATAAAGTATACGTAGGGACAGAACAAGGCATTTCGATTATTGACATAAACACCAATAATGTTGTTACTCCTAAACTACCCTCTCATAAAGAAGATTTTATTTCACTTTCTTTCTTCATCTATGAAAATGAAGTATATTTTACCACTGTACATAACGGTTTGTACAAAGTAGACCAATCGAACATTGTTCCTCAAATTATCCCGGTCGTATCAAATCAAAAAGCCTATAGTTTGGGGCTTTTTGGCACTACACTTTACAGTAGTAATGAAGGTTTTATTGAAAAATATGATATCGCAAAAATTAAAAAAGGTGATACTTCATCGATTAAATTTGGTCAATCGATAGTATGGCAATACACAAAAGACAAAAGAAATACCATTTATGCAGCAGCATGGGGTGTATATACTCCTGATGGAGGCCTTTACCGAATTGAAAAGGATAAAATGATTCCTATTGCAAATTATTTTGGCGTAGATTCTAAAGTTTTATTAAATGTTGTTTATGACAAAAGTAACGATATACTTTATGTTGGGTCTAATGACAAAGGAGTATATGCGATACGGCTGGACGAAATGATTACTTATCATGCCTTTGAAAACAAATCGGTAATTGACTTTACCTTTTCTGGTAGTCAAAAAATAGTCTTGCATAAAAAAGGAATTTCTATTTTAAACGCTACAAATAAAGTTTTAAAAACAGTCTCATTAACCGATTTCAAAAAAGTTGAAGCTGATTTTCTTCTCAAAAACAAAAACAAAAATAAAATAGCTACTCAATATAGAGAATCAAGAGATTTTGAACTTAATTTCAACATACCCGCCAACGAAATAGAATTTTATGAAATAGTAAAACACCAAAATTCTTTTTGGGTAAGTTCTAATATTGGGATTTTCGAAATGAGCGGTCATGGAGAAATCATAGCATATATTCCTAAGCATAGTTTGAAAATTGGATTTACAGCAAATCACAAATTCATCGAAACCATTACTTATGCAGGTGTTTATTTATACGATAATGTATATCAATTAAAAGGCAAACATTATTCGAAATTTGAAAAAAGAACGCCTCAATTTATAGTCAAAATCTTAAATAACAACAATAAAACGTATCTGCTTTCGGTCTTTAATGGACTGTATATTTACAAAAACAACGAATTTCATTCCTATTTGGCAGAAGGCATTTGGAAAGAGAAAAAATTCAAGCACATCACGGTTAACTCAAAAGGCCAATTGATTTTGTCAGCCGAATTTGGTGATGTGTTTATTATTGAAGATTCAAAAAAATTCAAAATTTTGAAAACCATTTCAAAAAAAGAAATTATAGGCAACACCATTCAATTTCTTGAAGCTCACAAAGATTACATTTTAATTGGTACTGAAAGAGGAATTAATATTTATAAAAACGGAAAACTACAACTAGTTGACAAACAACTGGGATTGAATGATTGTGTCATAACAACATCACAAATTTTTGAAAATCAATTATGGCTTGGTACCAAAAAAGGTTTTTACACCATCGATTTAAACAAACTTACTACAGATAAAAACACCGTTTCTAGTATCGAAATCAGAAGAATTTCCATCAATGCAGAACCCATAAAATCATCCCATTACAATTGGTTTTCTTATACTTCCAAAAAATTAGTATGCGACTATCAGCACAATACCATCGCTATAGATTTTATGCCAAAAGGCCATTCTTTTGCTGATAAACTAAAATTTAGATATCGATTAAAAAAAACAAATCGTTGGAGTCCCTATTCCGACAAACCTTTTATTTATTTGTCCTATTTACCTAATGATTCCTATAATCTTGAAATTGAAGTATTCGATTTACATGCTGGAAAAACCACGCGATTTGACCTTTTAAAAATTATAATTCAGCCACCTTTTTGGAAAACGGGATGGTTTTACGGATTAATGACAATCGTATTTATTTCGGTTGTTTTTTTCATAATTTTCAGTATAAAAAAGAGAGCCAAGCAAAAGGCCGAAACCGAAAATCAAATTGCCAAAGCTAAGCTTGAGGCTTTATTGAGTCAGATGAATCCGCATTTTACGTTCAATGCCTTAAATACGATTCAGAGTTATGTTTTTGACAGAGACACTCATAATTCGGCTATTTACATAAGTGAATTTGCCCATCTTATGCGACAGACATTAAATAATTCAGAGCGACAAACTATCACAATCGAAGATGAAATCGAGTATTTAGAAACTTTTATAGCTATAGAAAACAAACGCTTTGATAATCACATTCAATATGAAATTCGGGTTGATGATATTATCGACAAAGAAGAAACCGAAATCCCTACGATGTTGCTACAGCCTTTTGTAGAAAATATTTTCAAACACGCTTTTGACGAGAATTCTCTACATCCAGAATTTACCATTGCCTTTAAAATTATTGAAAAGGATCAATTACAAATACAAATCTCTGACAATGGAAAAGGAATTCACAGAACAAACAAAACACATCATTCAAAAGGTATTGCCATAACCAAAGAGCGTCTGAAAATTTTGCAACCTACTAATATTGACCCCATAAAAATTGATTTTTCAGATAGCGGAACTACTGTAAGTATCCTGTTAATTATTTAGTCCGAAATTCAATTATAGCACAGAATACCCAAATTACAGCATAGAAACCCCGAATCATAAGTTCGGGGTTTTTTATTTTTTTTAAACTTTTTAGTTTTGAGTATTAACCATTAAAAAACAAAAATTATGCCTAATTTTTATTGTGAATATTGCGGTACAAAAAGTGCTAGCATTTCAAGTTTAACAGCCAATTCTTGCCATCGTCATCCTCTTGGAGCGGGAAAAGGAAAACATAAATTATATGAAGGTTCTGAAAAATCACAATACAGTTGTAAATATTGTGGAACGTCAACTTCAACAATTTCGAGTTTATCGGGAAATTCTTGCCACAGACATCCTAATGGCGCTGGGAAAGGGAAGCACGCTCCAGCTTTGTAATTATAAAAAAAATGGAAAATAAGATTATTACTAAAGAAAACTTTGAACAAACAAAATCACTTTTAACTCAGATAAATGATTTTGCGTCAAAAAGCAATGAAAATCTTCAACTATACAATCAAAAAATTCAAAATACGACTGATTTGGCTACCAAAGTTGGAGAGATTTTTATTGAATCAAAGAGAATTACAAATGACAATTTAAAACTCAAAAATGAGTTAGCAAAAATTGTTTCAGATTTTAAAATTAAACAAGGCTATTTACACGCAATTTTTGATGAACGCAGCAGAATCATTGACAAACATTTCGAGATTATAGATAAGGGAATTCGAGAAAATAATGATGATTTAATCTTGAAAGGATTAAGAGGTGCAAGTGAATTTGTTTCCACTAACCCTTTGGATAATTTTGATACTTTCAAAAATATACTTCTTGATAAGAATGCACCTTTAGAATTAGACTTTTAACTATGAAAAGAACAATACTATATGCCACTTTAACGATACTCCTTTTTAGCTGTGGTTCTAAAATAAGCTACGAACAACAAATACGACAATATAACAATTATATTTCGACCGCTGATTCCTTAAATAAAATTAAATATTATAAACAAGCTATTATAGCTTTAAACGAAGCTATTAAAATTACCGATACATTACCTCAAGCTTATTTAAAAAGAGGCAATTCTAACCTTAGCTTAAAAAATTACGATAATGCAGAAGAAGATTTTAGTGATGCAATTAAAATTGAAGGAGATAAATCAATTGCATATAAAGGAAGAGCAATTGCTTATTATTTCAAAAATGAAAAGGGTAACTTTATTGATGACATAGATAATTACATAACCAATCACAGTAGTGACCTATATGCTCATTCATTAAGGGGAGATTATTACACAGAGGAAGAAGATTTTGAAAAAGCAATTCTAGATTATTCAACCTGTTTAAAAATTAACCCCCACAACTCAATATTTTATTTAAAGCGCGGAAATGCTTATGCAATAGATGGGCAAACTAACTTAAGTATAATGGATTATGAAAATTATACACGCCTTAATCCAGACAAAAATAATGATGCAATTCTTTATAAAAGAGCAATACTTAATTTTAAATCAAATAATTTTCAAAAAGCAATAAATGACTTTTCTCTGATTAGTACATCATTCGCAAACTCTAAAGTTTTTGAATTGAGAGGAGATTGTTTCTTTGCTTTGAAAAACTACACTAATGCAATAAAAAATTACACATTATTCTTAGCAAAGAATCCAAATAACATTGATGTTATTTCTAAAAGAGCAGATTCTTATTTTATAAGTAATGATTTAAAAAACTCAAATTCTGATTATAAAAATGCAGCTTTATTGAAATGGAAATCAAAAGGCTTTTTGTACAAATACGGATGGTACATTTTATTCATCTTTGGCTATTTTTTGGCTGGATTAATCGCGATTTCTACAGTAACTGAAGAGTATGACAATAAAAAAATATCTAAAAGCTATTGGTATTATTTTTTAACCGGTTTGTTTGGTGGACACTATGGGTATATTAATTATTTTGGAAGGTATTTAGTACACACTTTCTTAATTTTCACCTTATTTTGGCTTAATTCTTTTACTATACGCTCATTTTACAATCATTACGATTTACTTTGGTCAGGAGTTATAAGTACCCCCTATAGTGTATCAATACTATATTTAATTTTAGTGCTACTCGCCATAGATTTTTTAACATTACCATATTCAGTGTTTAGTTTTAATCATAATTTACGACTTTCTATTAACACTGAAATCTCTAAACAAAGGGAAATTGAAATTAATAAAATGGCTGTTATACTAGAGAAACAGAATACTAAATTTAAAACTTTAAAATCATGAGTTGGTTTAAAAATGTAATAACTGGTGGTAATTTTAATAGATTACAAGACGAGCAAAGTGAATTTAATAAATTAGCCAAGTCTTTTTCATTATTGCAAGATAGCTATGTAGATTTAAATCAAACACATTTGGATGCTTTATATTTTCTAAAAAAAGAACGTGAAGAAGTCGTGAAAAATTTAACACTTAGTAAAAATTTAATTTCTAAGGTAAAGTCAATAACAAACGATAAAAAGCAAGAAATAAAAAATGACTTCGTAACATATGTGGAGAATCAAAATATTGAATTTCACCTTGGAGATATATCAATTAATTTTCAAGGAAAACTCGATAACGTCAGTGAAACTTTCGTTAAATCGTTAGACAGTTCATTTAAGAGACTCGAAAATAAAAAAAATTATACTAAAGCAGATTTAAATGCTGAGTTAGCCATCGTTGCAGTTGAAACTTTAATTAAAGGTGTTGATGAAATCATAAATTTGAATAAAGAGGTAAATGAAAAGAGAAAACACATTACGGCATCTACAAAAGAAATATTTAAAGCCAAAAGTAAAATATCAAAACAAGCCCCAAAAATTTACATTGAAGTAAAAAGGATGATAGAAATTGCCACTGTATTAAATAAGCATAATCAAGTTTTTTCAATTAAATATCAAGCGATTCAAAGGGAGATAAATAAAAAATCTAAAATCTCAATTTTTTTCAATGAACTTTTCAATAAAAAAATAATTCCGGATGAAATGATGCAAAAAAACATTCATTCATTAATGAAATATTCATCGGAATACAGCAGGTTTAACAAAGAAAGTAATATTTAAAAACAAAAAAAACGCTTACGATAAATGTGTTTCTTTTTTAACATAATCTTCCATACTGTTGTTTAGAAAGTAGCATCCAAAATGGTAACTTTGCTTCTGACCATTCGGAATTGACATACACTATGCTAAACACAGAAAACACAATTGAGGTACAAGGAGCCCGTGTCCACAATTTAAAAAATATTGATGTAGTTATTCCTCGAGAAAAACTCGTCGTAATTACAGGTCTTTCGGGTTCAGGAAAATCATCTTTAGCTTTTGATACTATTTATGCCGAAGGACAACGACGCTATGTAGAAACCTTTTCGGCTTATGCCCGACAATTTCTAGGTGGATTAGAGCGTCCGGATGTAGATAAAATTGATGGACTCTCACCGGTGATAGCCATTGAACAAAAAACAACTAGTAAAAGCCCTCGCTCAACGGTGGGAACCATTACCGAAATATACGATTTCTTGCGCTTATTGTACGCACGTGCGGCAGATGCCTACAGTTACAATACCGGAGAAAAAATGGTTTCGTATTCTGATGAACAAATCAAAGAATTGATCATTCAAAACTTTAACGAAAAAAGAATCAATATTCTGGCCCCCGTTATCCGAGCAAGAAAAGGACATTATGCCGAACTCTTTCAACAAATTACCAAACAAGGTTTTCTAAAAGTAAGAGTAAATGGCGAAATTGTTGACATTACTCCCGGAATGAAGCTCGATCGTTACAAAACACACGATATTGAAATTGTAGTCGATAGGATTGCCGTAGACACCTCCGAAGATATTCAAAAACGCTTATCCGAAAGTATCAATACCGCTATGTATCATGGTGAAAATGTATTGATGGTTTTAGATCAAGACACCAAGGAAGTGCGTTTTTTTAGTCGCAATTTGATGTGCCCCACAACTGGAATATCCTATCAAAATCCTGAACCCAATTTGTTTTCTTTCAACTCCCCAAAAGGAGCTTGCGAACACTGCAACGGATTAGGAACGATTAATGAAATTAATATCAAAAAAATCATCCCAAATCCAAAATTATCCATTAAAGCAGGGGGATTTGCTCCATTGGGAGAATATAAATCGACTTGGATTTTCAAACAACTCGAAATTATTGGCGAAAAATATGGTTACAAAATTACCGATGCCATAGAAACCTTTTCTGATGAGGCACTAGAAATCATTCTTAACGGTGGTAAAGAAAAATTTGCTGTACACTCAAAAGATTTGGGCGTAACCCGAGAGTATAAAATTGATTTTGAAGGCATTGCTCAATTTATAAAAAATCAGCACGAAGAAAACGCCACAACCTCAATCAAACGTTGGGCCAAAGAATACATGGACGAAGTTGATTGTCCTACTTGCGAAGGATCCCGTTTAAAAAAGGAAGCCAATTATTTTAGGGTAAATGAAAAAAATATTGCTGAATTGTGCCAAATGGACATCTCAGAATTAACCGCTTGGTTTTTGGATTTAGAAAACCACCTAACAAATAAACAGCTTCGTATTGCATCTGAGATTATTAAAGAAATCAAAGATCGACTTCAATTCCTAATGAATGTTGGTCTAAACTACCTAGCCTTACATCGCAGCTCAAAATCATTATCGGGAGGGGAAGCACAGCGCATTCGTTTGGCCACCCAAATTGGATCACAATTAGTGGGTGTACTTTATATTCTAGACGAACCGAGTATTGGTTTACATCAAAGAGACAACGAAAAACTCATACATTCGCTAGAACAATTGCGTGATATTGGCAATTCAGTATTGGTGGTTGAGCACGATAAAGATATGATGGAACGCGCCGATTATGTAATTGACATTGGCCCAAAAGCCGGCAAACACGGTGGAGAAATAATTAGTATAGGTACACCAAAAGAAACCTTGGCCTCCAATACTATAACAGCCCAGTTTCTCAACGGCACCATGAAATTTGAACTCCCCACCAAAAGAAGAGATGGCAATGGCAAAACCTTAAAACTAAGCGGAGCAACAGGAAATAACCTCAAAAACATTACCATTGAAATTCCCTTAGGTAAACTAATTTGCGTTACCGGTGTTTCAGGAAGTGGCAAATCAACTTTGATCAACGAAACCCTCTACCCTATCTTGAACGCTCATTATTTTAACGGGGTCAAAAAACCACAACCGTATAAAAAAATAGAAGGTTTGGAACATATCGACAAAGTAATCGATATTGACCAAAGTCCAATTGGAAGAACACCACGATCGAATCCGGCTACTTATACCGAAGTATTTACCGAAATCCGCAACTTGTTTACCATGACTCCCGAAAGTATGATTCGAGGGTACAAAGCGGGACGATTCAGTTTTAATGTAAAAGGTGGCCGATGCGAAACCTGCGAAGGATCGGGGGTTCGAACCATCGAAATGAACTTTTTACCCGATGTATATGTGGAATGCGAAACCTGCCAAGGCAAACGTTTCAACAGAGAAACACTTGAAATTCGTTACAAAGGCAAATCCATTTCGGATGTGTTAGAAATGACTATTGATGAAGCAGTTCCCTTTTTCGAAAATATCCCAAAAATCTATAGAAAAGTCAAAACCTTACAAGATGTAGGTTTGGGCTACATTACTTTGGGACAACAAAGTACCACACTTTCTGGAGGCGAAGCACAACGCATCAAACTAGCTGGCGAATTGTCTAAAAAGGATACAGGAAACACCTTTTACATACTAGACGAACCCACTACAGGATTGCATTTTGAAGACATTCGTGTGTTGATGGAAGTAATAAATCGATTGGTCGATAAAGGCAACACCGTTTTAATTATCGAACACAACTTGGATGTCATCAAACTATCCGATTACATTATCGACATAGGCCCCGAAGGTGGAAAAGGTGGTGGACAACTTGTCGCCAAAGGTACTCCAGAGGAAATTGTAAAGGTCAAAAAGAGTTATACCGGAATGTTTTTAAAGAAAGAATTGCTATAATTCCCCTCCTTTGGAGGGGTGCCCGTAGGGCGGGGTGGTTTTTTTATTGCATTTCTTTTCTTTATATTTAAATTCTAAATATTAATTTATATGGAAGAGAACAGAGAAATAACCGCCCATATAAACTCCAAGCCCATATACAGAAATTTTATAGAAAACTTACCTTACAACGCAAATTTAAATAGCAGAGCTAGGGCATTACGAAAAGCAGGAGTTCTTTCTGAAGTTATCTTTTGGCTACAAGTGCATAAAGGAAAATTTTGGAAAATTGATTTTGACCGACAACGAATTATCGGAAATTATATTGTGGATTTTTATGTAAAAACATTAGGGTTAGTTATTGAAATTGATGGTTCAAGTCACAACAACAAGGAAGAGTATGACCAAAAAAGAGAGGACTATTTAATATTATTAGGCTTAAAAGTTTATAGAATCTCTGAGTTAAGAGTGAAACATGATTTGAATAATGTAATGAGAGAGTTAGAGGAATATATTGTTAAGGAATTTGGATAAAAAATGTTCAACTTAATAACCACCAGACCCTTCGGGCACCCTCCAATTGAGGAAAAGTAAAAAAATAAATAAAAATATAAAATTATGAAACTAGAAGATTTTGGTCACGACGAAGAAAAAGTTATTCATGACAAATTCAAGCGCAAAACTTGGAATGAAATCAAAACTAATGACAGCTGGGCTATTTTCAAAATCATGTCTGAATTTGTCAATGGTTACGACACCATGAGCCGTATTGGTCCTTGTGTAACCATATTTGGATCGGCAAGGATCAAGCCTGGCACCCCTTTTTACAATTTAGCCGAAAAAATTGCTTACAAAATCAGTAAAGCGGGCTATGGTGTAATTACCGGTGGTGGCCCTGGAATTATGGAAGCCGGAAACAAAGGAGCGCATCTTGGTGGCGGAACCTCTGTGGGACTAAACATCGAACTTCCTTTTGAACAACATTTTAACCCCTATATCGATTCGGACAAAAACCTAAATTTTGATTATTTCTTTGTACGAAAAGTAATTTTTGTAAAATACTCCCAAGGTTTTGTAGTCATGCCCGGTGGATTTGGTACCATGGATGAATTTTTTGAAGCTATCACCTTAATTCAAACCAAAAAAATTGGAAAGTTTCCTATCATCTTGGTGGGCTCACAGTTCTGGTCTGGCCTGATCGATTGGATCAAAAATGTACTAATCGAACAAGAACACACCGTTAGCAAAGAAGATTTAGAACTCTTTAAAGTAGTAGACACCGAGGACGAAGTACTAGATGTACTGGATCAATTCTACAAAAAGTACGATTTAAGTCCTAACTTTTAATTCCAAACTGTCGTTACGACAGTTTTTTTTTACCCTTATAGTACTTCCTTTCCTTTAGATACTGTATTTTTATGCCATACAACTACTTTATTTTATAATTGAATTAATGCGCTATAAAAAATTCATGTTGGTTTTAAGCCTGCTCTTATTCTTTCAATGGATGAATGGGCAACATTATGCCAACCTAAAAGTAACCGTAGATTGGAAAACCAAAACCTTAAAAGTACAACAGTTATTACAGTACAAAAACAACAGTACTGATGTATTAGAAACCCTTACACTCAACGACTGGAACCATGCCTATTCTAGCCAAACAACCCCATTGGGAAAAAGGTTTTCGGATGAATTTTACAGAGGATTTCATTTATCAAAAAAAGAAGAAAAAGGGAGCACCCAAGCATTAAAAATTCAAGAAACCAATCAAAAGGAGGTTACTTGGTACCGCTTGTACCAACAACCCGATGTGATTGAAATTGTCTTAAATCAACCTCTTGAACCCCAACAAATCGTAAATCTTGAATTGTCATATGAAGTAAAACTTCCACACCATCGTTTTACAGGAGTAGGGTTTTCATCCAAAAAAATGGTCCTTAAAGATTGGTTTATTACCCCAGCTCGATACGAAAACCTCTGTTTCGTCCAAAACAGCAACGAAAACCTAGACGATATAGCAAATGGGCTATGCGATTTTGACTTACAATTCAATATCCCTTCATTTGTCCAACTCACAACAGATTTAAATGTACTAACGTCCACATCCCAAGAAAAAACGGCTACTTATCATTTACAAGGTAAAAAACGGTCGAGTTTTAGCATTTACTTAGAGGAAACAAACAGTTTTACAAATTTTAAGACGGATGAGATTGAAATTGCAACAAACCTAAAAGATTTCGACCTAGACCCCATACAAAAAGCGATACTGATAGAAAAAGTTGCCAAATTTACCCAAAAATTTATTGGCCCATATCCTTATGCGAAATTGATCGTTTCACAAGAAGACTACAACCGCTATCCCTTTTATGGTCTCAATCAATTGCCTTCTATATTAAATCCATTCAACAAAGAGTTTGTTTTTGAATTGCAGTTTCTCAAAACCTATATAAACAATTACTTAAAAAACAGCCTGCATTTAAACCCTAGAAATGATAGCTGGATCTACGATGGGTTTCAAATATTTTGCATGATGCAATACATTGAACAATACCATCCTAATCGCAAAATGTTTGGCAATATTAGTGACATCAAACTACTGCGAAGCTATAATTTGGTGAATTTGAAATTCAACGAGCAATACAGCTATTTTTACATGCTAATGGCCAGAAAAAACCTAGACCAACCCATTGGCAATCCCAAAAACACTCTCCTTAAGTTCAACGAACAAATAGCAAGTAAATACAGAGCAGGATTAAGTTTAAACTATTTAAACAAATACTTGCAAAAAGAAATTATACCTACTACCCTTTCAGAGTTTTACAGTAAAAACATACATAGAGAGGTGACTAGAAAAGAATTTGAAAACCTGTTACAAACCAAAACAACAATAAATTTAGATTGGTTTTTTCATACCATTATCGACTCAAGAGAATTATTAGATTTTAAGTTTAAAAACGTTAAATCTACTAAGGATAGTGTTTCTTTTGCTATAAAAAGCAAAACAGGAGTTCAAGTCCCGATACCCGTTTACGGAATTAAAAAAAACGAAATTGTCTTTTCCACTTGGATCGAAACAAACCAAAAACCAGATTCCATTTACTCCTTTCCCAAAAAAGAAGCCGAAAAAATCATTCTCAATTATAAAAATGAAGTTCCCGAATTTAATCTAAGAAACAATTGGAAAAAACTAGAAGGTTTTTTCCCAAACAACCGTCCCTTAAAAGTAGTGCTAATAAAAGATTTAGAAGATTCCTTTTACAATCAATTAATCTACAATCCAGTACTGGGTTTCAATGCCTATGACGGATTTTCACCAGGACTACGCTTACACAACAAAACCGTTTTAAACAAACCCTTCATTTTTGATCTGAGCCCAATGTATTCCCTAAAAGCTAAAAATTTTTCTGGCTCAGGGTATATAGCCATGAATCAAAACAACCGCAACAGCAGATGGTACAACATTAGATATTCTTTTGGAGCTTCATATTTTCATTATGCACCAGATGCCACCTATTTACGCTTGAATCCCATGATTCAAATGCAAATAAGAAATGAAAATTTTAGAGACAACCGAAAACAATTCATAATGCTTAGAAACCTTTTGGTGGACAGGCAAAAAAGTAACCTTGTCAATGATCCGTCGCTGTTGAATTATTCTGTTTTTAACGCTCGCTATACCAACACCAAAACAGAAATAACCAACCATTTAAGTGTCGTAACCGACATTCAGTTGTCTAAATTTTTTGGTAAAACAGCAATTGAAATGCAATACCGCCATCTGTTCAATGACAACCGACAATTAAATCTCCGTCTCTATTTAGGTCAATTTTTGTATAATAAAACTACAGACTCCAATTTTTTCAGCTTCGCTCTTGACCGGCCAACCGATTATTTATTTGACTACAATTACTACGGACGATCTGACGATAGTGGTTTTTTTAGCCAACAATTCATACTTGCTGAAGGAGGGTTTAAATCAAAATTAAAAACACCTTTTGCCAACCAATGGATTAGTACCTGCAATGCCAGTTATACTATCTGGAATTGGGTGGAAATCTATAGCGATTTTGGAGTTATAAAAAGTAAAAACAACGCGGCAAAATTGGTCTACGATAGTGGTATTCGATTGAATTTACTCACAGATTATTTTGAACTTTTTTTACCTATCCATTCCAATGAAGGATGGGAATTTGACCAAGGTAAATATCAGGAGAAAATTCGCTTTGTTATCACATTCGACCCTGGTAAACTTATAAATTTATTTACTCGAAAATGGTTCTAAAAACATACAAAAAACAAAATATATTGATTAATATTTATTTTTTTAACATAAATACTAACCTATAAGAGAATATGAACAGTTTTTTTAAATTTTGATTGAAAATAATTAAATTTATATTTTTATTAACAATTATGAAAACTACTAGTTTTTAAGTAAGTTTGCATTAAAATAATACCCCATCATCATGGTAAAAGAACAACACAACGATACACTTACTTTTGAAGACTTTAAAACTGAGGTTATAAACGATTATAGACTTGGAATTACTAGCCGAGAATGTAGTCTTTTAGGACGCAGAGAAGTACTAACCGGAAAAGCCAAATTTGGAATATTCGGAGACGGAAAAGAAGTACCACAATTGGCCATGGCCAAAGCCTTTCAAAATGGTGATTTTCGCTCGGGTTACTATCGCGACCAAACCTTCATGATGGCAATTGGGGAACTGAATCCACTTCAGTTTTTTGCGGGTTTGTACGGTCATACTGATTTAAACTTTGACCCTATGTCGGCAGGAAGACAAATGGGAGGACATTTTGTAACCCATAGTCTTAATGAGGATGGTTCTTGGAAAAATTTGACTCAACAAAAAAATTCAAGTTCCGATATTTCCCCTACTGCTGGACAAATGCCAAGACTACTAGGATTAGCACAAGCTTCCAAAATATATAGAAATGTTAGCGGTATTCCAACAGCATCTAATTTTTCAACAAATGGAAACGAAGTAGCTTGGGGCACCATAGGCAATGCCAGTACTTCCGAAGGTTTATTTTTTGAAACCATCAATGCTGCTGGTGTACTTCAAGTACCTATTGTAATGAGCATTTGGGACGATGAATACGGTATTTCTGTACATGCCAAATATCAAACCACTAAAGAAAACATTTCAGAAATACTTAAAGGATATCAAAAAGAAGACAACACTAATGGCTACGAAATATTTCGTGTCAAAGGTTGGGATTATGCAGAATTAATTACAGTGTATGAAAAGGCTGCAAAAATCGCTAGAGAACAACATATTCCGGTACTCATTCATGTACAAGAATTGACACAACCCCAAGGTCACTCCACTTCAGGTTCTCATGAAAGGTACAAATCCTCAGAAAGATTAGCTTGGGAAAGAGAATTTGACTGTTTACGTCAAATGCGACTATGGATGATTGCCTTAAACATTGCCTCTGCAGAGGAATTAGACGAATTAGAAACCACAATCAAGAAAGAGGTCTTAGAAGCCAAAAAAACAGCTTGGAATAGCTTTATCCAGCCTATTATTGACCAACAAAAAGACATCATAGCATTGTTAGAAAAAGTGGCACCTTTGAGCAAAAACAAGGAGCAACTTACACAATATATTACCGAACTAAAAGCCATCAAAAATCCACTTATTAAAGAAATTTTAATGACGGCTAGAAAAGCATTGCGCCTATTAATAAATGAAAATGGCCAACATGAAATCGCGCAATGGATTCAAAATTACATTAATACTACACAACCTAAATTTAGTAGTCACTTATACTCTGAAACAGCTAAGAATGTATTCTCTGTCGAAAAAGTAGCACCTACTTATCTAGAAAACGCAAAAGCCGATACCGACGGAAGAATGATTCTAAGAGACAACTTTGATGCTTTGTTTCACAAATATCCTGAATTACTGATTTTTGGTGAAGACGCCGGAGCTATTGGCGATGTGAACCAAGGCCTTGAAGGGATGCAAGAAAAATATGGAGAATTACGCGTAGCAGATACTGGTATACGAGAAGCAACCATTGTGGGCCAAGGAATCGGAATGGCTTTAAGAGGATTAAGACCCATCGCCGAAATTCAATACCTCGATTATTTGTTGTATGCAATTCAAATTATGAGCGACGATTTAGCCACACTTCAATACCGAACCGTTGGGAAACAAAAAGCACCGCTAATTGTTCGTACGCGTGGTCACCGTTTAGAAGGAATTTGGCATTCTGGCTCCCCAATGGGTATGATCATAAATGCCGTTAGAGGTATGAATGTACTGGTACCAAGAAACATGACACAAGCTGCTGGTTTTTACAATGCCCTTTTAGAATGTGATGAACCCGCTTTAGTAATCGAATGTTTGAACGGCTATCGCCTAAAAGAAGTTCCACCTTCCAATTATGGTGAATTCAAGACCCCTATCGGAGTCGTAGAAACACTCAAGGAAGGAAAAGACATTACCTTAGTTTCCTACGGTTCTACACTACGCTTGGTGGAACAAGCTGCTCAAGAACTTGCATTGACCAACATCGATTGTGAAGTAATTGACATACAATCATTACTACCATTTGACATTCATCATGATATTGTAAAAAGCTTAGCTAAAACTAATAGATTATTAATTATTGATGAAGATGTCCCCGGAGGCGCCTCCGCTTATGTATTACAACAAATTTTAGAAATACAAGACGGATACAAATATTTGGACAGCAAACCAGAAACATTAACCGCCAAAGCACATCGTCCTGCCTATGGTACAGATGGAGATTACTTCTCTAAACCATCAACCGAAGATATTTATGAAAAAGTATATCAGATGATGCACGAAAGTAACCCAACTAAGTACCCAAGTTTGTACTAGTCAACAGTAACACATAGCAAATGCCGTTTCAACCAGAAACGGCATTTTTATTTGCATTACAAAGCACTCAGGAAAGTCTTTTTTTAGTACATTTAAAATTTCAATAAAAAAATATGACTTCACTAGAAAACCTATTGCTAAAAATTAAAGAGGTAAAAGTTATTGCGCCAACAGTACCTTATTCTTCCTACGTACCAATAGATTTATCCATACATAATACAACTATAACAAACCATAATTTACGTACGGCTACTGATTTTGAAAACTACATCAACTCTTATCTAAAACAAAATCAAGCAAGCATTGCTTATGGCGGCTATAACGAAACAAGAAATTTGTATAAAAGAAGCCATGTATTCCATAATGCTACAGAGGAAGAACGAAACATACACATTGGTCTCGATTTATGGACCAAAGCCAATACACCTATTTTAGCAGCCTTAGACGGTAAAATTCACAGCTTTCAATACAACGATCAATTAGGCGATTATGGCCCCACCATACTCCTAGAACACCATATAGATAACCATCAATTTTATACCCTATACGGACACTTATCTTTAGAAAGTTTACAAACACGCTATAAAGGACAAAAAGTAAAAAAAGGTGAAATTATCGCAACACTTGGAGAATCAAGCGTAAACGGGGATTACGCACCTCATTTACACTTTCAAATCATAAAAGACATCCAAAACAAGGAAGGTGATTACCCAGGAGTATGTAGTATCAATACATTACCGTTTTACTTATCCAATTGCCCAGACCCTAATATATTATTAAAAATCAACTCTTGATCATGCATCCAAACGAACAACTCCTGCATCAATTTTACACCGCTTTTCAAAAGGGCGACGCCATGACTATGCAAAAATGCTATCACCCTGAGGTACAGTTTCAAGATCCGGTCTTTGGAGTACTACAAGGGGAACAAGCTGGAAAAATGTGGGAAATGCTACTGGAAAAAGCAAAGAGCGAAATCAAAATTGAATATAGCAAGGTGAAAGCAGACGACACCTATGGCATCGCTAAATGGGAAGCACAGTACACCTTCTCACAAACAAAAAGAAAAGTTATCAATAAGATTGGTGCCGAATTTAAACCCAAAATCCGCATTAGACTTCGTAGCGAAACTGAATTATTCAATAAAAGCAAGTGCTCACGGACTATTTTTGAAGATGTAATACTTCTGTATTTTGAATTTAAAAATGGGAGTAAGTGCTTGGTTTTGAAGAAAAATTCAGTTGGAGTAGATTTCTAATGCGGAATTTGGGTTAAATTCAAAGACGGTCTAATTTACCAACACACCGACAATTTTAACCTTTGGAAGTGGGCACAGCAAGCCCTTGGATGGAAAGGATACCTACTAGGATGGACAAGCTTTTTTCAAAAAAAGACACAAGAAAATGCCCTGCAGGCGCTCCAAGAATACAACAAAAGATAACCCCAAAAAAAAAGCCTATCAAGAGCGGCTCTCGATAGGCTTTTTATATGAATGATAAAGTAGCTTCTACAAAAAGATACTCAAAATATAATACATTATAGCAGCTAATAATGCTGAAATAGGAATAGTTAATACCCAAGCCCATAACAAACTAACGGTTACCCCCCAGCGTACAGCAGAAACTCTTTTGGTCAAACCAACCCCAATAATTGAACCAGTGATGGTATGAGTCGTACTTACCGGTATCTTAAGGTGTTCTGTAAAATAAAGAGTCAAAGCCCCAGCTGTTTCAGCAGCTACTCCTTCAAAAGAAGTTACTTTTGTAATTTTGGACCCCATGGTTTTTACAATTTTCCACCCACCACTCAAAGTTCCAATGGCAATGGCAGAATAACACGCTAGCGGTATCCAAGAAGGCATTTGCCCTTTTATTCCCTTATCGTCATTAGGCAAAATTACATTTAACCAATCCGGTAAAGATTCTTGAGCCGCGCCTGTGGTATGAATATATACGGCTACCGCTGCAGCAATAATCCCCATTACTTTTTGAGAATCATTTCCTCCGTGTCCTAAACTAAAGGCAGCGGAAGACAACAATTGGAATCGTTTCAACCAAGAATCGGCTTGTTGCAAATTAAGACTACTAAAAATCAAACAAAACGTACTGATCGACAATACAATGAAAGCCACCAATAACCATTTGATATTATGCGCTTCAAAAGCAACACTCCAAAATTGTGAATCTGGAAAACGTGGCTTTTCGATATCGGCAAAATATTTCATTTGCTTTTCCACAAACCAAACGGTCAGAGCCATTAAGGATACAGTAAAAATCTTAGGATAGATGCTTTTCTTAGAAGAACTCAACAACCACAATGAAATCAAATAGGAAATAATAGCTCCTAAAAGTGGCGCTAATACAATAAAAGCAATAACAATCAATACACCGGAGGGTAATCCTCCATCTTTACCTTCTTTAAACCAAGTTACTACTCCAAAACCAGCATGAGCAATAGCCGCACCGGCAAAACCACCAATCAATGTGTGCGAAGAACTAGAAGGAATTCCTAACCACCAAGTGAGCAAATTCCAAATAATAGCTGCAATAACCCCTGCCAAAATTACTACAAGATTGATATCCATAGTACTAGCAGTCTTTGCAACTGTATCAGCCACACCAAAACCAAAAACCCAATATGCTAAAAAATTGAAGAAAGCTGCCCAAACCACCGCTTGAAAGGGTGACAATACTTTGGTAGCTACTACTGTTGCAATAGCATTAGCGGCATCATGAAAACCATTGATATAATCAAATATCAATGCTAATACTATGATGATAAGTAATAAAGTAAAATCCATAAATGTTTTTCTATTGGAAATAAATAAGTTTAGGAGTGTTTTACAGTAATAGATTCTAAAACACTAGCTACACTTTTACATTTATCCGTAGCAGTTTCTAACACAGACAATACTTCTTTGTATTTGATAATGTTTTTCACATCTGTTTCGTTTTCAAAAATCTCGAAAACAGCTTTATTATAAACATTGTCAGACTTATTCTCTAGCTTATTGATTTTTGCGCAAGCATTTGTAATGGTCTTCATGCGCTCTAAATTTTTCAACTCTTTTACAGCCGTATCAATATGTTGACAAGCTTCTAAGTTGATTTCAGTAAGCTTACGAATGGATTTTGTGATTTTATCTACTTGATACAAACGCATTCTACTAGCCGCTCCATGTAAGTTATCAGCCACATTGTCAATAGCAGTAACCAAAGAGTGAATATCTTCTCTATCAAAAGGAGTAATGAAATTACGACTTAACTCTAAATTAGTTTGACGGGTTAAATCTTCACCACGTTGCTCTAATTCATCAATTTTTAAAAATAAAACTTCTCTTTCTTTTAGAGGTAAATTAACCGCTTCGTGTAAATTGGAAGCCAATTCAATCAAATTACTAGAGGCTTCTTCAAATAAGGGAAAAAACTTTTTATCCTTAGGTACTAAAAATTGGAAAACACTGTTTAATGTCATTTTATTATGATTTAGAAATGCAAAATTACTTTAATATTTTAAGCTAATGTTAATTTAATGTTACCAAATCATTTTCCACAGAAAAACTATTCAAAAACGACACCGTCTTGATCATATCTTGATGTAAAATCCTATCCTCACCAACAAACGTAACTTCCTCACGATAAGACTTCAAAAATGTTTCTATAAATTCACTGGACTGTAATGGCCTTCTAAACGCAAGAGCCTGAGAGGCATTCATCAACTCAATAGCCAAAATACGCTCTAAATTTTGTAAGACTTGAAAACATTTTGTAGCGGCATTGGCCCCCATACTCACATGATCTTCTTGACCATTACTCGATACTATACTATCAATACTTGAGGGGGTAGCCAGTTGTTTGTTTTGACTTGCAATACTAGCCGCTGTATATTGTGGAATCATAAACCCAGAATTCAAGCCCGGATTATCCACCAGAAAAGCGGGCAAATTACGCAAACCCGAAATCAATTGATAGGTCCTTCTTTCTGAAATACTTCCCAACTCTGTCATGGCAATTGCCATAAAATCCAAGGCTAAGGCCAAAGGTTGCCCATGAAAATTCCCTCCCGATAGGATTTGATCACTTTCAATAAAAATATTAGGATTATCCGTTACCGAATTGATTTCTGTTTTAAAAACATTTTTCACATACTCTATAGCGTCTTTAGAAGCGCCATGTACTTGGGGAATACAGCGAAAAGAATAAGGATCCTGAACGTGAGTTTTGGGCTGAGCAATAATTTCGCTACCTTCTAAAAAGGCATTCATTCGCTTGGCCGTAATAATTTGTCCTTTGTGAGGGCGAATATAATGTATCTTTTCTTCAAAAGGTTCGATACGCCCATCGAAGGCTTCTAATGAAATAGCGCCAATCAAATCCGCAAAGTAAGACAAAGTATGAGCTTTAATTACAATATGAGTCCCATAGGCTGCCATAAATTGTGTTCCATTCAACAAAGCCAATCCTTCTTTAGACTGCAAAACAATTGGCTCCCATGCCATTTGTTGCAACACCTCATGCGAGGCTTGTTTTACCCCCTTGTAATACACCTCTCCTTCTCCTAGTAATGGCAAAGCCAAATGTGCCAAGGGTGCCAAATCGCCTGAAGCGCCAAGTGATCCTAAGGAATACACTACAGGATAAATACCGTGATTATAAAAGTCTACCAATCGCTGTACAGTTTGCAATTGCACACCCGAATGCCCATAACTTAACGATTGAATTTTTAACAACAACATGAGTTGCACCACAGCTTGTGGCACCTCCTCTCCCACACCACAAGCATGCGATTTTACTAAATTTTCTTGCAGCTTGGAGAGATTTTCAGTAGATATCTTAACATTACACAAAGAACCAAAACCTGTATTGATGCCATAAATGGGTTCGGTTTGTGTCGTCATTTTTTTATCTAAAAAACTCCTACATTTTTGAATATTAACAATAGCCTCTTCCGATAAAGCAATTTTTTTATCAAAGTTTAAAATCTCTTGTACTACTTCAAAAGTAAGGAGGTCAGTAGAAATATAATGCGTATGATCCATTTTTAAGTATTGTTTAGGCCTCAAAATTGAATAAATCCATATTAATAAGCAACTTTAAATAGCAATAATTTAATTTCAAATGCAAATTTTCCAAAACCATTAGCATTTTATTAAGAAAGTAAATCCACAGTCTCACTTTTGCATCATCTCCCATCAACTAATTGTACCTTAGAGCCAAAAAAAGTGTTACTACTACAAAAACAAGCTTTTAAATTCATTTTTCAATTCTTATTGCACCAACTTCAACCTCCAATACAACCAAAATATCAAGAATATTCCAAATGAAATAAGTCTAAAAATACAGTATGCATAATTTTAAGAGATTTATCATAATATTATTCAAAATTTCATAAAAATAACTCCAATACTAGTATCCTAACAAAAAAACAGTAGTTTTGTACCATTATTATGAAAAACAACAGCACACATATCCACTCTACTACAACTTCTTCTGAAGTTGCTTTTGCTGTTACCACTACAACCACCACTACCCTTTAGGGGGTATACATTTTCACATATCATCCGATTTAACCTATCTATTTGTTTAGCAAATAGAACACGACTAGGCATCAAACATTAGCATTCCAAAAAATAATTTTAATATAAAATGAGAGTAGTAAAATTTGGCGGCACCTCAGTAGCCAATGCCGATAATATCAAATTAGTTTTAAATATAGTAACCCAAAAAGCTGAAAAAGAACCTATCGTAGTAGTAGTTTCGGCGCTTAGTAAAGTAACCGACTTACTACAACTAGCTGCCACAAAAGCCGCACAAAACGATGAAAGTTTCAAGGAAATAGTTCAAGAAATTGAAAAAAAACACCTGGACGCCCTTAAACAACTTATCCCCGTAAGTGATCAAAGCGCCTTTTTAAGCCATATCAAACGCATCATCAATCACCTTGAAACATTACTCGATGGATGTTTTTTACTTGGAGAATTATCACCAAGAACCGCGGATACCATTTTAAGCTTCGGAGAATTATTATCCTCATTTATTATTTCTGAGGCTTTTAAACAACGTATGGGTAGTGCTGCTTACAAAGACAGTCGCGAGTTAATCAAAACCAATGCTAATTTTAGTAAAGCAAATGTAAATTTCGAGCAAAGCAACACTCTAATCCAAGAGTTTTTCTCTAATCAACCGGCCAGAGTTACTGTTTTACCAGGATTTATCGGTTCAACTCCTGATGGCATTACAACAACCTTAGGTCGTGGAGGTTCAGACTATACTGCCGCTATCTATGCAGCTGCACTTGATGTGGAAGAACTTGAAATTTGGACTGATGTAAATGGTATGTACACTGCCAATCCTAAAATCGTAAAACAAGCAAAACCAATTGCCAAAATCTCGTATCAGGAAGCCATGGAATTATCTCATTTTGGCGCTAAGGTTTTGTATCCCCCAACAATTCAACCGGTATTACAAAAAAATATTCCAATTTTAATCAAAAATACCTTTGAACCAGAAGCTGAAGGTACTTTTATAGCTAATACTATCACTTCTAATGGTTCACCAGTTAGAGGCATCAGTCATATCGAAGGTATCAGCTTGATTACTCTAGAAGGCTCAGGCATGATTGGGGTGGCTGGCTCATCCAAACGCTTATTCGAAGTACTTTCGAATGAAAAAATCAATGTGATTTTTATTACGCAAGCCTCTTCGGAACACTCCATTTGTATCGGTATTTTAAATAGTGATGCCGACATTGCTGAAATAGCTATCAACAAAGCATTCGAAATTGAAATCGCTCAAAACAAGATTGATCCTTGTATTGTTGAAAAAAACCTTAGCATTATTGCTTTGGTAGGCGAAAACATGAAAAACCACCAAGGACTTAGCGGAAGAATGTTCAGCACCCTAGGAAAAAACAACGTTAATATTCGCGCCATAGCCCAAGGAGCTTCAGAACGCAACATCTCTGTAGTGATCAACGAAAGAGACATCAAAAAAGCACTCAACACACTTCACGAAAACTTTTTCGAAGAAAACACCAAGCAACTCAATTTATTCGTCATGGGTGTGGGTAATGTGGGCCAAAAATTCATGGAACAAATTCACCAACAAAAGAAATTTTTAAAAGAGAATTTAAAAATCAATTTACGCGTTATTGGAATCGCCAATTCCAAAAAAATGTATTTTGACGAAGAAGGTATAGCGCTTAAAGATTGGCCATCGTTATTAAACAATGGAATCACTGCCAATGCCCAGGAATTTATCGATACTATAAAAGAGCTCAATTTACGCAATAGCATCTTTGTTGACATTACAGCGAGCGAAAAGGTAGCAAATTTATACGAAACGTTTTTACAACAAAACATCGCCGTAGTGACCTGCAACAAAATCGCCTGTTCTTCTGCCTACGAAAATTACCAAAACTTAAAATATTGGTCACGCAAATACAATGCCCCATTTTTATTCGAAACCAATGTTGGAGCTGGTTTACCTATTATTGATACAGTAAAAAACCTGATTGCCTCAGGGGATAAAATTCATAAAATCCAAGCCGTATTATCAGGAAGTTTGAACTTTATTTTTAATAATTTTAGCTCAACTAATTCTTTTCATGATGTGGTAAAAGAAGCTGGAATACAAGGATTTACAGAACCAGATCCAAAAATTGACTTGAGCGGTATTGATGTGGCCAGAAAAATTCTAATACTGATTCGCGAAAGCGGTTATAAAATGGAAATCGAAGACATCGCCAATCAATCGTTCTTACCCAAAGAGTGCATGGAAACTAGCGATAATGAAGCGTTTTTTAAATCGTTAATCACCCATGCCTCGCATTTTGAAAACTTATTACAAGAGGCCCAAAAGAAAGATAGTCGATTAAAATTTGTGGCACAATTCGAAAATGGTCAAGCCAGCGTAGGCTTACAGTTCATTCCCAAAGACCATCCTTTTTACAACTTAGAAGGTAAAGACAATATTGTGCTCTTTTACACTGATCGCTATGTGGACCAACCATTATTGATCAAAGGTGCAGGTGCAGGTGCTGCTGTGACCGCATCCGGAATTTTTGCCGATGTTATTCGAATTGGAAACGTATAAAAAAGTACCTGAGACCATAAAATACTAAGTCTCTTCTACAATTAAACATAGAGACTTAGCCACTCAGAAACTATGAAACTAAAAAAAATGAAAGAAATAAAACTATTTTGCCCCGCAACGATTGCCAATCTTTCCTGTGGTTTTGATGTGTTGGGGCTGTGTTTGGCTTCGGCAGGCGATGAAATGGTCATTCGTACTTCCCATCAAAAAGGAGTGCGGATTAGTAAAATTATTGGAGCAGATCTACCATTAGAAACCGAGAAAAATGTAGCTGGAGTAGCGGCCCTGGCTTTGCTTGAGGAATACGAAACGGATCTAGGTTTTGAGATTGAAATTTATAAAAAAATCAAAGCCGGAAGCGGTATCGGAAGTAGCGCCGCAAGTGCAGCAGGTGCTGTTTTTGGCATCAATGAGTTACTGGACCGCCCATTTAGCCGAAAGGAATTGGTAAAATTTGCCATGCAAGGCGAAAAACTAGCTAGCGGAAATGCGCATGCCGACAATGTGGCTCCTGCCCTATTAGGAGGTTTCACACTAGTTCGCAGCACCACTCCATTGGATATTATCAAAATCGATAGTCCATCCGAATTGTACGCCACTGTGGTTCACCCTCAAATTGAGTTAAAAACCTCCGATGCGCGTTCCGTTTTAAAGCAAACCGTTTCCTTGAAAAACGCCATAACACAATGGGGAAATGTAGGCGGTTTGGTAGCAGGCTTATACACCAAAGATTACGACTTAATTGGACGCTCTTTGCAAGATGTGATCATTGAACCGGTAAGAAGCATGCTGATTCCTGGCTTTGACACCATCAAACAAATAGCCTACGAAAATGGTGCCTTAGGTTCAGGAATTTCAGGCTCTGGTCCTTCTATTTTTGCTTTATGCAAAGGGGAAGCAACAGCAGTTAAAATTGCAAAAGCCATGAGTGAAGTGTATGACAACATGCAACTACCCTATGAAATTCATGTATCAAAAGTCAATGACCAAGGAATGAGCATCCTCTAAATCCTTTTATGTGATGCACAACCAAAAACCAATAACAAAACACTATTCTGATCAATGCAATACTATAGTTTAAATCATAATGCACCGGATGTAAGTTTTCAAGAAGCTGTCATCCAAGGCCTAGCCTCAGACAAAGGACTGTATTTCCCAAAATCGATCACTCCTTTGAGTGCTGATTTTTTCGAAAACATCGAAAATTTATCCCATGAAGAAATGGCTTTCGAAGCCATTCAACAATTTGTAGGAGACGAAATTCCAGCAGACACTTTACGCCAAATCATTGCCGAAACCTTAAGTTTTGACTTTCCTGTAGTTGAAGTGGAAGATCACATCTATTCTTTAGAATTGTTTCACGGACCTACCATGGCATTCAAGGATGTAGGGGCTCGTTTCATGTCTAGATGCTTAGGATATTTCAACCGCAACGACGCCTCCAAAAAAAATACGGTTTTGGTAGCTACTTCTGGCGATACAGGTGGTGCCGTTGCTAGCGGATTCTTGGGCGTACAAGGTGTGGATGTGGTCATCCTATACCCTTCTGGAAAAGTGAGCGATATCCAAGAACGACAACTCACAACCCTGGGACATAACATCAGTGCGCTTGAAGTGGAAGGAGTCTTTGACGATTGTCAAGATATGGTCAAAAAAGCATTTTTAGATTCGGATTTACAAGAGGTACACCTCACTTCAGCCAATTCCATTAACATTGCGCGATGGTTACCGCAAATGTTTTACTTTTTCTTCGCTTATAAAGCGCTTAAAAAACACAATCGCCCTTTGGTGTTTTCATGCCCTAGTGGGAATTTTGGGAATATCTGCGCCGGTATCATCGCTAAAAAATTAGGTTTACCTATCGAACACTTTGTAGCCGCAACCAATGCCAACGATACTGTACCGCGTTTCTTAGAAAATGGGGTGTATGCTCCAAAACCTTCCATAGCAACCCTTTCTAATGCAATGGATGTAGGTAACCCAAGTAATTTTATCCGCATTCAGGAATTATATCATAACGATCTAACCGAATTGCAAAAAGATTTTTCTTCTTACACCTTCAGCGATGAAGCTACACTCGAAGCCATGAAAGCCATCCAGCAACAAAAAGGCTACATTGCAGAACCTCATGGGGCGGTTGGATATCTTGGGCTTAAAAAAGAACTAATAAAGCATCCAAAAGCTATAGGCGTCTTTTTAGAAACCGCTCATCCCATAAAGTTCTTAGACATCGTAGAACCTGCTTTGGGCGTTACCTTAGCTATTCCGACTCAAATTGAAAGTGTTTTACATAAAGATAAAGTAAGCACCAAAATCAAAACGTACGAAGAGCTAAAAAACTATTTGCAGTCAAAATAACCGCATTCGCCCTTTCAAAGAAACGACTTCATTCTGATTGAGGTCGTTTTTTTTTTGTGGAATTCTCTAACAATAGCCACCACAATAGAAGTAGTGCAAAAAAAAGTCAATTTTTTTTAGCTTATAAAACCAAGAGGATGAAACAGTTAAAAAATACCTTCAAAATTACTTTCAGTTTTTTCAAAAAAGCTCTTGCAAAACCAAAAAAGGTTCTTATATTTGCACTCGCAATCACGAAATGATATCAACTTACTGGAGAAATGGCAGAGTGGTCGATTGCGGCAGTCTTGAAAACTGTTGACTGTAACAGGTCCGGGGGTTCGAATCCCTCTTTCTCCGCGAAACAACCTTCAAAAGGTAACAAAACCCTTTAAATCGTATGATTTAAAGGGTTTTTTCTTTTATACCCTTTTCATATCACTCCAGTAACCCCTCGATATAATTAACACCTTTTACATACGCCACTCAACATTCGGTAAGGAGTAACCATGCTACTCCTACTCTACTTCTCATATGCTTTCTACACAGCACGTCGCGACCTGTCCTTTTCTTTGCTCTTTACGTCTATCGCGTCCTTGGGTTAAAACACATAAACTCGAAACCCTCAACAACCATTCACTATTTACTTCTCACCACTCACTATTCACCACTCACATCTCCCCCAATAAATTTTAGATAATTTTGTTAATAACAAACACAGTATTTACGGTTTTCCGCATTTGAAAATCGATTGTTTTTTGTAAAATTGTGATTAATAAAAATTTACGATTAAATTCAATATCTCTAATACAACAAATGAAATATAAACATAGCTATAATATAGTTGTTTAATATTCCAGAGATTTACCAGGATCAATTTAACGTAAAAAATACTTGACAATGCATTTACCTATTTCTTCTAATTTACCAATAAACAAATTAGCTTCGGTTTTCGGAAGCACTTCTGCAACCTATAAATTTTATTGGCTATTGGCATTAATAGAATTGGTTGAAGAAGAAAATATTGACATTCCAAAAAGAAAGATTTTCTCAAGAATGATTAGTAATTCTTGGTACACTATCAATTACTTCCATATTTCATTCGGAAAACAAGACAATTTGCAAATAGCTGTAGAGAAAATTTTGAAAACTGAAAAGCTGACCATTGATGAAAAAAAATCAAACTTGGAGTATTGTTTAGAAAATTCAAATAATAAGGAAACCATTTATCAATTGCTACACTTTGACAAAAACGTTCCACATTGGTTTTTAACACCTTGGTTTCCAAAAATCAACAATGAAACTGACGGTCAACAAAAAAAAAGAATTTATTCTGATTCACAAGCTTTTGTAAATGATTGCTTGTATAGTTTACATAAAGATTTCATCCAAATAAATCCTATTTGGATTTCTTACCTTAAATCAAATGCAAAAGTCTTAAAAGACTATTGTTATTGGAATTTAGCATTGTTCCTTCAATCACGAAATCCCAATGTCCCTGACATCCCTAATAAACTTATTAAACCGGCAATAAGAAATGGTTTAACCAAACAAACCAACGACTATTGGAAAATAGTTTTTAGAGAATTAGGAGAAATAAACTGTATTTTTACTGGGGAAAAGTTAATTTTTGAGAAAAAAAATTATGCTTTAGATCATTTCATTCCTCATGCTTTTGTATCGCATGATTTAATTTGGAACTTATTACCTATTGAAAAGAAATTCAATTCCATTAAAAGTGACAAACTTCCAATTTTCGAAAAACATTTCGATAAATTTTATGATCTACAAAAAACTGCTTTTGAAATCAACAAACACTATAATTCTAAAAGTAAATACATGGAAGAATTCTTAACGATTTTTCCTAATATTCATGTTTTTGAAAAAGAAAAATTTTCGAACACAATTCAACCATTGATTACGATAGCCAATAATAACGGATTTTTATTTATGAATGAATAGCCTTAACCCTTACAGTCATTTAACCGCCATAGAGAGAACTACACTTTCCTTTCCCGCCCGTCTCCTACTTAATCAAAATAAAATAGTTGGCAAAGTGCTTGATTTTGGTTGTGGTATTGGCAAAGATGTTGAATTATTACAACAGAAAGGTTTTGACATTATAGGCTATGATACTTTTTATTTCCCAGATTTCCCAACTGAGAAATATGATACAATTTTGTGTTTCTATGTATTGAATGTTTTACTTCCAGAAGAACAAGCTGAAGTTTTAATGACCATTTCCCAGCTTTTAAAACCTAAAGGAAAAGCCTATTTTGCTGTTCGTAGAGATATTCAACACGAAGGATTTAGAATTCATAAAGTTCACAGAAAAGAAACTTTTCAATGTTTAATTAAACTTCCTTTTCAATCCATTTATAAAAATGAAAATTGTGAAATTTATAAATATAAACATTACACTACCTTACACAAAGGCAATACCAACCTTAGCCCGTTTTTAATAGGTGAGGAAACTAGAGAATTAATAGTTGAAACAGCAACAGCATTTTCTTTTTATGATAAATTTCCGGTTTCAAAAGGACATTCGTTGATTGTTCCAAAACGATTAGTTTCTAATTATTTTGATCTAAGTTTGAAAGAGCAAACTGCATGTTGGATAATGGTCAATAAGGTAAAAACAATTCTACAAGAAAAATTTAATCCAGAGGGCTTCAATATTGGTATCAATGTCAATGAAGATGCAGGTCAAACTATATTTCATTGTCATATCCATATTATTCCAAGATATAAAGGCGATGTAGAAAATCCTAAAGGAGGTATTCGAGCAGTTATTCCGAGTAAAAAGGAGTATTAATGCATAGATTTATTTTGACTCAAAACAAAGGCACACATTAAGTATTCCGAACAAATATGTAGTCATTTCCTATTCTTTTTCCACCTAACTTTTCGATAGAAAGTAAAAACTGTTTTTAATGAAAAATCTTGATTTACTTTATTTCAAATATAGAGCCTATATCAAACTTCTAAGAGTTGTATTTTCTTTTCGTTCTTCAACCCTACTACATTGTTTTACACTAGTAAAACCCCGCACTTAAGTGTCAAAACACGAACTTTTTTTACTATATTTAGTTCTAATTACATGAGTAACAGATACAGTATTCATTCAAAAGTAAAACTATGACACTCGCCCAACTCAAAAAGCAGTACCAAAATCTGGCCCAGGCACTCTACCCTTTCCAATTAGAAAAAGAAGAATGGATCGACCTGTTACCCTTACCCCAGGCTGTGCAACGTATACTCTACAAAAATACTTTCATTCCAAAGCCAGACGACACCCCTAAAAGTAAAGATTCTAGTTAAAACGAAGATTTCTCCTACAATGGATAGTAGCAGTGAACCTTTTACTACGTACTAGGAATACCTTATAGTGAATATAGAAAAAACCTTAATCATCCTATTTTCGGCTCCCTTTAGAGCTGGGGTTAACCAAAAACCCTAACCAGACAACACACAACCCACAACCCACAACAACCTTAAACCTTAAACTTTAAACCCACAACCCACATCAACCTTAAACTTTAAACCTTAAACCTTAAACCTTAAACTTTAAACTTCAAACTTTAAACTTCAAACCCAAAACACCCCTAACCGATTAAACAACCTTAAACAACCTTAAACAATCATTAACTACAAACAACAAACCATAAACAATTACACCCCCCATAGTGCCACTTCGAGCGGAGTCGAGAAGCCTTTACAAGCTTAAACAACCTTTACCTAATAAACAATTAAAAACCCACCATGAACAATTGATAATTAACCATTATTTTTATTATATTTGCATGATATATCAGTCATTATAACTAAATTAAGGACTTTATGAATGACAATCAATACACAAACTGGGTTTCAATGAGTGATAAAGCGCTCTCACAAACTATTGGAACATTCGTAAAACACCATCGCTTAACGCAAAATAAAACGCAAGAAGAAATATCTACGGCGGCCAACATTAGCCGTTCTACTTTAAGTTTACTCGAAAAAGGAGAAACCATAACGATACCAACGCTTTTACAAGTGCTTCGAGTATTGGATTTGCTTTACATAATGGACGTTTTCAAAATTCAAGAACAGATAAGCCCGATAGAATTGGCAAAATTGGAACAAAATAAAAGAAAACGCGCCAGAAATAGCGATAACAACAACACTAAACAATCGGATTGGTAATGATCACAACCGCTTTTATAAAAATATGGGACGAAACAGTGGGTGCAGTAGCTTGGAATCCGGAAACCCGAATAGCCAGTTTTGAATACGACGCCAAATTCATAGCTAAAAAGGCAGACTTAGCCCCACTGAAAATGCCTATTACCAACAGCAATAAACGTGTGTTTTCGTTCCCAGAACTAAGGGATGTAAAAACCTTCAAGGGATTGCCAGGTTTGTTGGCCGATGTATTACCCGACGATTACGGAAACCAGTTAATCAATAGCTGGTTAGCACAAAACGGTCGCCCTGAAAACAGTATGAACCCAGTAGAACTTCTATGTTTTATAGGAACACGTGGTATGGGCGCTTTAGAATTTGAACCCTCACAATTCAAAGCTAACAAAAGAGCCTTTGATATTGAAATCGATAGTTTAGTATCCATCAGCCAAAAGATGCTCAACAAGAGAGAAGGTTTTGAAACCAATATAAACGAGGACGAACAACAAGCCATATTGGATATTCTTAAAATTGGAACCTCAGCAGGTGGCGCACGTCCCAAAGCCATAATCGCCTACAACGAAAAAACAGGACAAGTCAAATCGGGACAAACAAAAGCGCCAAAAGGTTTTGAACACTGGCTGATTAAATTAGATACGGTAAGCGATGTCCAGTTTGGCGAAAGTACTGGCTACGGCCGCATTGAAATGGCCTATTACTTAATGGCAAAAGCTGCAGGAATAGAGATGATGGAATGCCGTTTGATGGAGGAAAACGGGAGAGCGCATTTTATGACCAAACGTTTCGACAGACAAGACGGAGATATCAAACACCACATCCAAACCTTGTGTGCTATGCAGCATTATGACTTTAATCAAACTACAAGTTTTAGCTACGAACAATTGTTCCAAACCATGAGATTGTTAAGACTGCCTTATCCACAAGCAGAAGAATTATTCAGAAGAATGGTCTTTAATGTAATAGCACGAAATTGCGACGACCATACCAAGAACTTTGCCTTCCGTCTCAAACAAAACGAAAGTTGGGAATTGACACCCGCTTATGATATTTGCTTTGCCTATCGCCCAGGTAGCGAATGGGTAAGCCAACACAATTTAAGTATCAATGGTAAACGGACCAATATCTCCAAAGAAGATGTATTGGAAGTAGCAAAATCCATGAATATTAAAAAAGCAAAGACAATTATTCAGCATATCAGTGAAACTGTTAAAAATTGGCCCCAATTTGCAGAAACCGTAAAAGTGGACAGTAAAATAATGGAACAAATAGGAAAAACGCACCTTACACTATAATCAATAACAAGCTCAACCGATTAACCAATGAAACAATCTTAAACAACCTTAATCCTTAAACTTTAAAATTCAAACCCACAACCCACAACCGATAACCCAATCCCCATAAAATCCCCTAAGTAAGGACAGGTCGCGACCTGTCCACTTTCTAAATATTTCAATCTTTCAATCTTCAAATATTTAAATCTTTACATCTTTAAACCTTCCACCCTCCCGTCTGCCCTATAAATAATAATTAAAAGCGGAGACGACTCAAAAAAACGCTCCCTAAAAACATCACAAAAATTAACGATAGTATTACTATAAAAAGTACAACAATGTAATAAAAGTTGTATATATTTGGAAAGTACAAAAAGCACAATAAAAGGTCTTTATACTAACCAATTGGGTAGGTACAAAAGAAGTTTGTAGCTTTTTTCAACCTAGCAATCGCATATTTAAAAACGGCACCACACAAAAAGACTAACTGTAAACCAATATAATATGTTCGGAATTAAACACATCAAATTTGACTCAATGACTTACGTTCTGCATTTTACGAACGGAAAAATCAAGAGAGAAGGTCGTGGACTTTCATTTTTCTATTTCGTACCCAATAGCTCCATAGCTGCTATTCCTATGGGAAGTAATGACTTGCCTTTTATCTTTAATGAAACCACAAACGATTATCAAACAGTAAACATACAAGGTCAAATAAGCTACAAAATCAGCTCACCCAAAACCCTTGCCGATGTGTTAGACTTCACAGTAAACGACAATGGGCAATACAAAAAAAATGACATCGAGAAACTGAACCAGAGAATTATAAATGAAGCTCAAACAGCTACTTCGTCATTCATTCATGAAATTAAATTGAAAGATGCAATTCGTTCAGCAAAAGCAATAGAAGAAAGAATTTTAGAAGGATTGAAATCATCTCAAGCTATTGCAATGCTTGGAATTGATATTTTAGGAGCCAATATTCTAGGAATTCAAGCTACACCTGAAATGGCAAGAGCATTAGAAACCGAAACAAGGGAGAAATTACAACAAGATGCTGACCAAGCTATTTATGAACGTAGAAATTTTGCCGTTGAACAAGAAAGAAAAATCAAGGAAACAGAACTCAATACAGAAATAGCGGTAGAAGAAAAACAAAAACAAATCGCTGAAAAAAAAATGGAATCACAAGTTCAAAAAACGGAGAACGACCGTAAACTTCGTGAAATGAAATTAGCGGCTGACATTGCAGTAGAAAATCAAAGAAAACAACTTATTGAACAAAAAACGGCAAACGACAAAAAAGAAGCTGAAACACAAGGTTATGTTATTGAAACTACTTTAAAACCATACAAAGAAATAGATTGGAAAACGTTAACTGCTCTGAACAACAATTCCGACCCAAAATTTAATATCTCACTTGCATTTAGAGAACTTGCTGAAAATGCCAACAAAATCGGCAATCTTAATATTAGCCCTGAATTGTTAGACACCTTGCTTAACGACAAACGAAAATAAAAAATGAGTTTTGAATACGCCATAATTGTTAAAAATAAAACAAGACTTGAATCTTTGATTGAACGCTTCAACACTAAGTCTCAAGCTAAATTTTACATTGAAAATCTTGGTGGTAATTTTGACGATTATGAGTTAGAACACGAAATTTTTCAATCCGCCTTAATTTCACTACAAACGCAACTTTCAAGTGTTATTAAAAATAAAACCGTCGAGAGAATTTATCTTCCTTCTTTCCTATTTTCACAGAAAAACCTAATTGTTGTAATCGGACAAGATGGACTTGTTGCCAATACCGCAAAATATTCTAAATCCTGCCCGATAGTTGCTGTAAATCCAGACAAGGCTAGATATGATGGTGTGCTTTTACCATTTGACACTTCCGACTTTATGAATGGGGTAGAAAATGTTATACGCAATCAATATCCATCTAAAATTATGCGGTTTGCAGAAGCTAAACTAAATGATGGACAAAGATTATTGGCTTTTAACGACCTTTTTATTGGCGCTGCTTCTCATATTTCAGCTCGTTACAAAATTTCATTTAATCAAAACACAGAAGAACATTCCTCTAGTGGCCTTATTGTATCAACACCAGCAGGTGCGACAGGTTGGTTAAGTTCAATTTTCAATATGTCTTACGGCGTGACAAGTATGTTCGAGAAGAATTTAAAACCAAAAAGACCAAAATTAAAAGACAACGAATTGCTTTTTGCCGTTAGAGAACCTTTCCAAAGTATCAGAACGCAGACAGGAATAACTGCAGGAATTATAAAAAATGAAAACCATTTGACTATAGAATCATTAATGCCTACAAATGGAGTAATTTTTAGTGACGGAATTGAAACTGACTATTTGAAGTTTAATAGTGGTTCAATTGCAACCATTGGAATTGCACCAGAAACAGCTAATTTAGTTACCAAATGATATGAAGTGTTTGCGAAAAACAATAAGTACCAAATATATCATATGAGCAAAACACAAACACTATTTTGCCTTTTAATTGCAATCTTATCCTTAAGTTGTTGCAAAAAAGAGGAGGCTTTCGAATTAGAAAATCAAGTTTTCGAGGATGTTTTTCCTCAAATGTTGGATTCTATCTGCATAGATAGACGTTTAATTCTTCCGCCACCATTTATTTTTTCTGAGGACGATTATTCGGATGCAAAAGACTACGGAAAAAACAAATTAGAATATGAAAAGGAAATCAATAGAATTAAAAATGATACTTCAAATATTGTTGTAGCCATTAACGATTCAATTGGACAACTGGATGCCATAGTTATTGCACGCATTGAAAATAAATTCAAACAAAAAGGGATATTACTCGATACACTTGAACTAAAGCCACATAAATTTGATATTTCTGCTTTCCAAAATAAAACAAAATACAAGCTTAAATATGCTTCAACCTTTCCCAAACGAGATGCAATATGGATTAAAAAATACAAATTTGATCTTGCAGGATATCTATTTTTTTCTCGTGTAAGATTTGATTCGAAGAAAGCATTTGGTGCAATTACAGCAGGTTATCTGTGTGGACATTTATGTGGAAGAGGATTTATCATTTATGTAAAGAAAATTAAAAATAAATGGATTATTGATCAAATTGAAGATACTTGGATTTCGTAAAGATACAGCAATTACTTGAACTTGAACTGATACCTGACTACTCGAGTTCTCCTTCCCTAGTAACTTCAGTACAAAAATCAGCGATTTCAGTACCAATTTCCTTTAGTACAAATATTCTATTTATTCAATAAATAATTAAGACAAAAAAAGTTCCAAAAGCGAGCTAAATTAGGATGAATACAGGAGGTTTGTTACTTAGAACAGTTATCCACAAATTAAAAAGATAGCGACAATGAAAAAAATCTCAACAACATTGATATTGCTTCTCATTACTTTATTCAAAGTAAACGGACAAACAACAATAACGGACTTGAACGGTTTCCAAATTGGACAATACCGAGAAACAGCGACAAACGAATTTGGAAAACCTTTTCAACAAAACAAATTCGATGATGGCTTTGAATATGAAGTATTCAACCTAAAACCTGATACAAGTTTGTATATGGTTTTTGAATATGCCGCAGGGCATACAGATCTAATATGGTCAATTCAAGTTTCAGGAAGTAACACAACAGCAGATATCGGCTTTAAAGGGCTAAAACTTGGAGTTGATAAAAAAGAAGTTGAACGTATTTTAGGTCAGCCTGATAATAAGGAGGATATCGGTGATTATGGAGAAAAATGGGAGTACGACAAGACAAATTACTCCGTGGAAATTTCAAAAAGCGGAAAATTATCAAGTGTAAAAATCATTGACAATTATTCAAGCAACACCCCCAACATTCAAAAACTTCCAAAGTTTGACCATGTTGTAAAGTTATTAAGTTCTAAAAACAACGCCAACATTGCTAGTATTTTAGCACCAGGAATAGAAATCTATTACGATGACCAAACCATGTTTTTCGCCAAGTCGTTGAAGACCGAAATTGAAACGGATTATTCCAAAATCTTTCAGACAATTCGTGAAATAAGTAGAGGTTTAGACAAAATCAAAACGCCTGACCAAAACGTATACGAAGAAAACATGAGAATGACGTTAGGACAAAATCCAAAACACGTTATCAAAATCAAGACAGGAAACGCAATAAAAGAAATCGTGTTCGATTACATCAACGGACAATTTTTAATTTGGGAAATAAACGCACAATGAAAATAACTGAGCAAAACAGCACCTGCCCAAAAGTGGCAATTCCGTACTCCGAAGCCCCATTTGTGCAAAAATTTACATTCGTTCTTCGATTAATGTTCAGTTCTAAAAGTCCTGCCCATCATTAATCTACAAACCATTTTAAGCCATTCTAGGAAGACAACAAAATGATAAAACCAACACAAAATAAAGGAAAAGAAAAAAGAAATAAAATGACACTTTCTAAGTTAACGTTCCACAAACTCGACTGGTTAGAATATATTACAATGGGACTCGGCCTTTGGTTTTTGTGCTATCCAAAACCCTACGACATTCTTTTTACTGCATTATTAGGTATGCCTATCCTAGGACTATTCCTCAATAGCATTACAGGCAGACCAAGTATTGCAAGTCTTGTCGAAATCTCAAAAGATGACGATGGAAATGACAAATATGATGTAGCAGACTTTATTGACTTTGCGGCTTGGATAATTTTACTTAGAGTGCTACTTGACTTTGAATTTGAAAGCTTTTACATTTTGATTATCCCCGGTACAATTGCATTTGCAATTATGTTGGTTATTCTTTTTACTACACACAAGACAATTGACAATACTACGAAAAGCAAAACCTGGATTTACCTATCCCTTATCTTCAATGTGTTCCTATATAGCTACGCTGGTACATATGGGGCAAATTGTGTTTATGACAATTCTGAACCACAAGTTTTTGAAACCAAAGTGGTCGATAAAAGAATAAGCAATGGAAGCAAAGGAGGTAGAACGTATTACGTTAAAGTTAATCCTTGGGGACATCATTATGACAAAGAGGAAATAATGGTGGCAAGAAGTCAATATGACGAAATTCAAATAGGACAAACAATACATATTGACCTAAAAAAAGGATTTTTTAATATACCCTGGTATTATATAGAATGATTGCAGAAAAAGAAAATCGGCGCATAACAACCCCACACTTAATTGGATGTATCGGGTACCAATACATGAAAAGTGTCAAATCAAAGTATTGTGAAGGTATTAAAATACACCGATAAAAACCCCATCTATGCCTAGCGTGAAGACGCTACTTACCATTAAAACAAATCAACAACCAAAAACAACTAGACATTGGAAACTTACATTACAAAACTAAAGCACATCCTCCCAACTTTTATCATTATTGCATGCTCAACAATTATTGGGCTACTTATTTTTCGTTGGCTCTTTGCTATTCAATTTGACATAATCAACATAAAAGAAGAAGTTTGGTGTTTGTGGTTACCTATGGGACTTCCTTGGATACCTATCCTAATTTGGTTAAGACCAAGATTTAGAATTCTTACGTTCAAAAAAGATAATGACAATGGTCGTTTTTTCTTTCAATTTTTATCGGCAGCAACAATAATAGCTTCTCTTTTAGTTTCACAAAATTATTTAACCACTGCCTCCGGAAAACTAAAAGTACTATCCTCCATCTACGACATAAATAAAACCGAAAAGGCTCGTTATTACAAGCTGAAAAATTTTGCAGTGGCGCCAAATTATAGTGGCGCCTTCACAAATTTTGAGACTAGTGGCAAACACAATCAATATTTAAACTTCGATGTTTATTTTGTTTTACCAATACTCAAAGACACTTCTGAAATGATTATTGACGTCCCGAAATATTGGTATGGTGTAAGATTTTATGAGCAAATCAGTAATAAAATCAGCCCAGAAGAAAAAGAAAAAAAGTATGAGGCCTTTTATAAAGAATGTATTGACAAGTTGAACAACTATGATTTCTATGCTTTAGACCACTTTGAACGACAACCAACTTCAGACGATAGAGAAAACTTTTTGAAAGCAATTGAAGTGAGAACTGAACAAACAGCGGATGAAAATTTCATTGTTTTAAAACCCATAAAACAAAGATTTGAAGATAGAAATGGGAATAAGTTTGCTTGGATTTTTGGATCCTTTGGAATTGGACTGGCTGTTCTTTTATTTTCTTTAATATGGCCAGGTTACAGCGAAACAGAAAAGAAAAGATTTTTAACAGGTAAAAAACCAAAGCAAGACGATTTAGTTGAAATGCTAAACTACCTTATACCAAAAGGCGACCATTTTGCAACTTCAATAATTATAGACTTGAATATTCTTGTCTTTTTATTTATGGTTTTCTCTGGTATCCACATACTTTCTCCAAATGGAATGGAACTCCTAGATTGGGGGGCAAACAGACGACTTGAAACAACTACTGGAGAATGGTGGAGACTAGTAACAAGTATGTTTTTACACGGTGGTATTATGCACTTGATTTTAAACATTTCAGGACTTGTAATTGCAGCCATTTTTGTAGAACCAATACTCGGTCGAAAAAAGTATTTTATCTTGTACATCCTTTCGGGTCTTTGCGGTAGCCTTGCAAGTATTTGGTGGTATCCTAACACAATTAGTGTTGGTGCATCTGGGGCAATTTTTGGCCTTTATGGTGCAATACTAGGACTGCTTTTAACAAACGCATTTCCAGAAAGTGGCAAAAAAGGAATACTTATGATGATTGGAATTTATGTTGTTATAAATTTACTTTGGGGCTTAACGGGTGGCATTGACAATGCAGCGCATCTAGGTGGACTTTTAAGCGGAGCCATAATCGGAATAGTAGTATACAAATCGAAAAGTGACCAACCAAACAAGGTATAAACCACACTACAATCAAGCGGTACAATGGGGTTAACTTAAAAATAATTTGCAATTGAGGCATTTGTACTACCTAAAAGAATACCTTTCGTTAACCCTAGCTTGATGTAGCGCCAAGTGGTGGCAGATAGCATACTAACAAAAAAAGTAAAAAAGTAAAATGAGAAAAATAATTATTCTGTTTATCATTAAGCCATTTAATGTTTTTGGGCAAACTGAAAAAAAGTTTTAATACTATGGAAAATGCAAATCAAAATCCTGACATAGTGTATGATTTGAATGTTTCTGGACAGAATTTAATCGAAATCCCTTCAGATGTATTAAAATTAAAAAACTTGAAAACACTGGATTTATCTTCGAATAACAATGTTCCATAATTATTAGAAAACAATGATTCAAAAGAATTACCAAGAACTATTTCAAAACTAACAAACCTATATTCACTTTAAAAGCAACCCATCTGAGTTTAGAAAAGAATAAAACAACTTCTTTAAATAATACTACCACAAATTTGAATTTCACTTCTAAAATTAACTTGCGCTTAAATAAAAAAAAGTAATGATGAGATGATTTAAACTAGAAAGAAACTTCCAAAGGCAGAACTGATATTTACAGCAACTGATGAAAAAAAAGGTGTGATTGAATATAAAGAAAAAACCAACCAAATAACAATAACCATTTAAGAAAACAACTCCGCTAGGAAGTAGCGGAGTTACCCTTCAATTGTACTCTATCGGCAGTATAAATACAAGACAAAGTCTCACAACAGCATACGTCAAAAGCTACCCCCGAAATCCAAAAATTAAATAATACTATTCTCAAATTTGACTAATAAATGCACTTTTATCTATATTTGACTTTTATACATCCTCAATAATCAATTGAAACAATTCAATATAAATCGCTGATATGTAATAATATTCACAACCTAATTTTAAAGATATGACACAACTCTTTAGTGAAGCTTTCGACACCTTTATTTTAAATCAAAAAGTAATTTCTTGGGGATTCCAACATGAAACTAAAGTCCTTTTACCAAATGGGTATTATGCATATCCTTGTGGATATTTTACCGAATATGAAAATGGATATAAAATGATTGTAAGTGGAGCCACACTGAACAAAACAAATATTCAGGAAGCTTTGATAGTAGATCCCGCAGGAGTTCCTATTGCCCGAGATACTGAAGATGTAAAACCGTTAGAATTTTAAAAAAACCTCTCTTATCACATTTGTTTTTATTAAAAAAGAAATACACTTTAGGAGCCTCCAATCGGAATGGATGGTATCGTAAATCCCTCTATAAAATTGCCTGATAAAACGTTTTGAATAGATGACTCACGATGATTTGTGGGGTTGTCAACGCATTTTTACCCGTAACGACCCTACTTATCGAGGAATGCTAATGCATAACAAGCCAATATGAACATCACCATATTTTTGGAATAAAAATAGAATTCCCCATTCACAAAATCCCTCACCCCCTCGCCGCTTATCATAAAAACTACACCCCACAGCAAGCTAAACCAATTAAACAACCTTAAACTTTAAACCCAACCCCCATAAAATCCCCTAAGTACGGACAGGTCGCGACCTGTCCACTTTCTTAAACTATATCCTCTACCCACAACCGATAACCCACAAAAACCTTAAACTTTAAACTTCTCACCTGCCTTATAATTAAACAAAAATGATACTCAAAAAAAAATGCTTTGAGCTACGTAAAAAAAATACTTAAAAAAAAAGATTTTAATTAAGTATTTATACTTATATTTGTTACGTAATACTTAATTAAAGAGTTATGATTAAAGTAATTGTTGTTGGCAATGGAATGGTAGGATACAAATTTTGTGAAAAATTCGTATCCAAGCCAGGTCACGAAAAGTATGAAATTATTGTATTTGGCGAAGAGCCGAGAAGAGCTTATGATCGGGTGCATTTAAGCGAATATTTCAGTGGCAAGAGTGCCGATGATTTAGCCTTATCCACAAGCGAATGGTACAAAGAACACAACATTGTACTCCATACTTCCGAATTGGTCACGGCACTCGATACGACCCATCGCACTATTACTACGCATACTGGAAATAATTATACGTACGATTACTTAGTACTAGCAACGGGTTCCGCGGCATTTGTCCCACCCATAAAAGGGGTAGAAAAAGAAGGCGTTTTCGTATACAGAACGATCGAAGATTTAGAGGCCATAATGGCCTATGCCAAAAAGATAAAAACCAAAGGAGCCACTGAAGCGGCAGTGCTTGGTGGCGGTTTGTTAGGACTAGAAGCGGCGAAAGCCGTTAGAGATCTTGGATTGAATGCCCATGTGGTAGAATTTGCCCCACGCCTTATGCCAAGACAATTGGATCAGGGCGCTAGTAATATGCTGCAAGCTAAAATCGAAGCGCTCAACATAGGTATCCATCTCAATAAAGCAACACAATATATTGATGGAGAAGAGTGTATCAAAGGGATGATGTTTGCCAACGATGAACTACTTAAAGTAGACATGCTAGTCATATCTGCTGGAATCAAACCACGTGACGAACTCGCAAGAGTCGCTGGATTAGTTGTTGGTGATCGTGGAGGAATAGTAGTCAATAATCAAATGCAAACATCGGATCCTTTTGTTTATGCTATTGGAGAAGTAGCGTTGTACCACAACATGATTTATGGCTTGGTCGCGCCAGGTTACGAAATGGCCGATGTAGCGGCAGAACAAATACTCAAAGGTTCAAAAACGATGCGAGACACCATCGATATGTCAACACAATTAAAGTTAATTGGTGTTGAAGTGGCGAGTTTTGGTGATCCTTTCATAGAAAATGAAGAGGTAACAGCTATCGTTTACGAAAATAAATTCAACGGCATTTACAAAAGAATCAATGTCACCAAAGACGGCAAGACCTTACTTGGCGGTATTCTTGTTGGCGATTCCTCCGACTATAATGCGCTGTTTCAGATATACAACAATGCTTTGGCTTTGCCTGCCAATCCAGAGGATTTGATACTGGGAGCACGAGGAGGCGAAAGCAACACTATGGGTAGCGCAATGGATTTGCCGGATACAGCCGTAATCTGTTCATGCGAAAACGTAACCAAAGGCGCCATTTGCTGTTCCATCACCGAAGGAAGTTGCGAAACACTTTCGGATGTAGTCAAACTTACCAAAGCGACTTCGGGTTGTGGGGGCTGTAAACCAATGGTGGTGGACTTGGTAAAAGCAGCTCAAAAATCAATTGGAAAAGAAGTAAAAGAAAACCTATGTGAGCATTTTCATTACACTCGACAAGAACTATTTGATCTGGTAAAAATCAACAAATATATCAACTTCTACGAAGTAATCGACCACCATGGCAACGGAGATGGCTGTGAAGTTTGTAAACCGGTAGTCGCCTCCATTTTTTCTAGTATCTATAATGATACTGCCAATAAACACGTTACGACCCAAGACACCAATGATCGCTTTTTGGCTAATATTCAACGTAACGGCACTTACTCTGTTGTACCTCGTGTAGCAGGAGGTGAAATCACACCAGAAAAACTAATCGTCATTGGTGAAGTAGCCAAACAATTTAATTTGTACACCAAAATTACCGGTGCTCAACGTGTTGATTTGTTTGGCGCTCACGTGGGTGATCTCCCCGAAATATGGAGAATTTTAATCGAAAACGGCTTCGAAAGTGGTCACGCTTACGGCAAATCCCTGAGAGCCGTAAAAAGTTGTGTGGGCAATGCTTGGTGTCGCTATGGTATGGACGACAGCGCTGGCTTTGCCATCGAACTCGAAAACCGATACAAAGGCATTCGCGCCCCACACAAACTCAAAGGAGGCGTTTCGGCGTGCATTAGAGAATGTGCTGAAGCTAGAGGCAAAGACTTTGGCGTAATCGCAGTAGAAGGAGGTTGGAATCTTTACATCTGCGGCAATGGCGGGGCAAATCCAAAACACGCTGTACTTTTAGCCGAACAAATAGATAAAGCAACCGTCATAAAATACTTAGACCGTTTCTTGATGTACTATATCCGCACCGCTGGCCCACTAGTACGAACCGCTACCTGGTTAGATAAGTTGGATGGAGGTTTGGATTACCTAAAAGAAATCATCATTCACGATCGCATTGGTATCTGTGAAACCTTAGAAAATGAAATGGAAAAACTAGTAGGTACTTTTGAATGCGAGTGGAAACAAGTGCTCGAAAAACCAAGACTTTTGAAACGATTCAGCCATTTTGTGAATTCTGATGAAAAAGATGAAAACATAGAATTTGTCCCCCTTAGAGATCAAAAAATGCCAAGACCTTGGTAAGTAATGATAAAAAAATAACGTTTCCCTTGGCGCTCTCTCTTTCCTATTTCCTCTTTTTTTTTTAGGAAAGAGTTAAGCGTTACACTAAAAAAAACCTTATGGAAGAATTAATAAAACAGTACGAAACCGTAGGCACAGAACATGTAAAAGTATGGTTCAAAGCAGGCCATATCAAGGACTTCCCTAGTAACAGAGGCGGTTGCATTAAATATAAAAACAAGCAAATTGCCGTGTTCAATTTCGAAAGAAGAAATGCCTGGTACGCTTGTCAGAATGCATGTCCCCACAAAATGGAAATGGTCTTATCAAGAGGAATGACGGGTTCTGCAGAAGGCACTCCGAAAATAGCCTGCCCAATGCACAAAAAAACCTTTTCACTCATAGACGGAAGCAACTTAAACGGAGAAGATTACAAAATTGCAACTTACCCCGTAAAGATTGAAGGAGACGAGGTCTTCGTTGGCTTTCTGGATTAATTATGTATATTTGAGCGAAAATGCCGTACTTTTTTTTCGACTAGCTTAAAAATAGTATCCATTTACAAATACACACTTAATTTCCTTAATAATGAATCGCCTTCGTTTTCAAAATGCCTTGCAACGTATCGATGCTGCCAATGCAAAAGATCCCAATACTGAAAGGGTAGCTGACACGTTAATTGCCAAAGAATTATTGTATTCTAACCGAATGTTAGCCCGACTATTAGACTTTGCGCCTAATGCCTCAGAGGAGTTGCAAATTGCGGCTAAAGCCCAACACATTTGTCGCTGGGAAATCGCCAGAAATTCCTATCCTATGGACCGGGTGGGCTACTTAAAATGGAGAGAAGCACTAAAAAAATTTCACGCCTCTAAAATCACTTTAATTCTGCAAGAAGTGGGGTATGAAAATACATTTATCGAACGGGTTTGCTTTCTGATTGAAAAAAAATTATTAAAAAAAGATGCAGAGACCCAATTACTAGAAGATGTCATTTGCTTGGTTTTTTTAGAATATTATTTAGAGGACTTTGTTCAAAAACACGATACAGAAAAACTCAAAAACATCATTGTAAAAACTTGGAATAAAATGTCTGAAAAAGGACAGCAAACCGCTCTTACCTTGTCTTTTTCTCCATCATCTTTAGCGCTCATCAAAGACGCATTAGGTTTATAACTAACTATGGCTAGCCCAAAAAACGACATCGCAACAGATTCAATTTCCTTCAAAAACTTAAGGAGATTGTATCTCTTTGCCTTGTTAACCATCGCGCTAACCGTTTTGGTAAGTCAGTTTATTTTACAATACAACCTCAACCGACAATTAAGTGATTCTAAAATAATCAACACTTCGGGAAAACAAAGAATGTTGAGTCAAAAACTAACCAAAGAACTTTTGATTCTCCATTTCATAACCGATTCTTCCAAAATTGACATCGAAAAAAATAGAATTGATTCCATACTCGTCAAATGGAAATTCAATCACGAGGCTCTAGTCTATGGTAATGAAAAATTAGGTTTCCCAAAAGAAAAAAGTACGCTATTAAACGAGTTGTATCAATCCATTCAACCCAACTTCGAAGCCATGATTTTGGCAAGTCAACAGTATTTGCAAAGTAAAAATAGCGTAGCAAATACAGAAAAACATCAAAAACTTTTAGGTCTGGTTTTGGCCAATGAGCGTATCTTTTTAACCAAAATGAACCAAATTGTAGAACAATACGACCAAGAAGCTTTAGAAAAAGTAACCCTCCAGAGCAAAACAGAATACGGTATATTGCTTTTTACACTGCTGGTATTGGTTTTAGAATTTCTTTTCATTTTTAAACCGACCAATAAAAAAATTGAGATGATGGTGTCAAAACTGCTCACTTCAGAACGAAAAGCATTAAAATTGGCCTACAATACCGAAGTTTTGAGCGAAATAAAAGAAAACTCTGTCAAAGAACTCAAATCCTTGAACTACGCCATGGAAAATACTTTACTGTATTGTAGAGTTGCACCCAATGGCATCTTGATTCATATAGGTGAAAAGTTCTCAAAACTCCTACATTATAATCGTTCACAAACCAATCAACGTTTCTCTCAAGTACTCACGGCGATTGAAAAAGAGCAAAGCGCGATTGATAGTATTATTGCCGAAAAACACCGAAGTGGATGGCAAGGTGAAATTACATTTACCAACAAAGAAGGCCACACCATTTGGCTAGACCTTTCGATGGTTCCCGTAACTATAAAAAAAGGGGCTTCCGAACTGTTAATTGTTTGCTTTGATATTACAGAACGCAAAAAGGCGGAACAAGAAGTGGAGCGCCTTAACATTGAAAGCAGTGAGGCAAAAATCAATCAGCAAAAAATAATTTCGAGTAAAATTATCGAAAATCAAGAAAACGAACAAAATCGCATTGCCAAAGAAATCCATGATGGCATTGGACAAATGTTGACCGGATTAAAATTTAGTTTAGAAAGCATCAACCTAGAAGACAAAGAAAAGGCCGCACAAAAAATAGACTATTTGAAGCAATTGTCGTTAGACATCATTAAAGGCGTTCGAACTGCCACTTTTAACCTAATGCCTCCTGAATTGAACGACCACGGTATCGTTTCTTCCTTGACAAAACTTTGTTTAGAACTCTCTAAATTGACAGGAAAAAACATCTCGTTTTACAATAAAACCCAGTTTGACCAACGACTCGATTCCTTGATTGAAATCAACATTTACAGATTAACGCAAGAAGCCATAAACAACGCAATAAAATATGCCGAATCTACCCATATCATAGTACAATTATCTCACAGTCAAAATATTTTAAGCATCACTATAGACGACAACGGAAAAGGATTTGACATTCAAAAGGTAGAAAAAAAACGCAACAGCGAATCCGGCATGGGCTTGGTTTTTATGAAAGAGAGAGTACAATATATTAATGGTCGTGTATTCCTCCACTCGATTCCTAATGAGGGTACTCGAATAACTTTTAATATTCCTATTTAAGTTTTTTGTTTTCTTTTACCACAACGAAACACGAAGAAATCACTAAGCCACACAAAGAATGCAATTGCATATTCCTTAAATGTTTTACTACTTCTAGCTCCTTGGGTAAATCTTCGCGCTTTGCGGTTAAATTTTAAAGATAAAGAACCTTTCAGGCAGAACCCCACCACCCCGTAAAAGAATAATAAAAAAATACGTATCTTAGCACCACGTATTAGTTAATTGTACTTATAACCAAACAAAATACTTATGAATAATCCCATTCGAGTAGTATTAGCAGATGATCATGTTTTTGTTCGTGATGGCATCAAATCATTGCTAGAAAATGAAAGCAATATTATCGTTGTTGGTGAAGCTACCGATGGCCAAGAAGCCCTGACTGTAGTTTCTACCGAAAAACCTGATTTACTTATTGTGGACATAAGAATGCCGCACTATACAGGAATTGAAGTCGTAGAAAAGATTCGCCAAGAAAAAAATCCAGTAAAAATCGTTGTCCTTTCTATGCATGAATCGGAAGAATATGTTCTACAATCGATCAAAGCAGGAGCCGATGGTTATTTATTAAAAGGTGCCAGCAAAGAAGAATTTCTAAAAGCTTTACATACCGTAGCCAATGGTGGTAAATATTTTAGCGGTGACATTTCCTCCATCCTAATCAATCAACTTATAAATAGTCCAAATACCTTAGCTTCTGAACCAAAACCAAATTTGGAAGAAGAGAGTATAATTACCAAAAGAGAAAAAGAAATTTTAAGATTATTACTTTCTGGTAATGGAAACAAAGAAATAGCCGAAGCCCTATCCATAAGTAAGCGAACAGCAGAAGTACATCGCTTCAATTTGATGAAAAAGCTAAAAGTTAAAAACCTTATCGAATTAGCCAATAAAGCCAAAGACTTTTCACTGATTTAAATTAGAAAACAAACGTATCGATATAAGATTAGAAGTGGTAAATTTTACCACTTTTTTTTGCACTTATACATCACAACTGTTCCCTTTTTTTTAAAAGAATTGACCAGAAAAAAGATAAAACCGCTATTTCTTTTTTGACTTTATTCAGCATAATCTCGCTACAAACCACACAATCAGAACAACCTAAATAAAATACTTATCAAAATTAAGTATTAATACGTAATTATTTTATATAAACTGCGTTTTCGCAGGTTTTTATCTTCTGTTCATCATTATTTTTGCTGTAAAAACAAACAAAATACTTAAATAAAAGATTTTGTCTACGTAGTAAAATAATATTAAACAACCAACCCATCGAACATGAGCTCAATTACAACCAATCAACCGCTTACTCGTTTAAACATTTTTAGTTGTAAAGGTATCCAAATGCGCACCTTCCACATTACTTGGCTTACCTTCTTTTTTAGTTTTTTTGCCTGGTTTGGCATGGCTTCACTAATGCCCTTAGCAAAAGAACAGTTACATCTAACCAAAGATCAACTGGGCAATATTCAAATCGCCTCAGTTTCGGCAACCATTATAGCAAGACTTCTTATAGGCCGACTGGTGGATGCTTATGGACCACGATTAGTATACACTTGGCTATTGATTTTATGCGCCATACCCGTACTTCTAATTGGCACTTCTCAATCCTATGAAACCTTTTTAGTATTCCGATTGGCTATTGGCGTAATTGGAGCTTCCTTTGTGATTACTCAATTTCACACCTCGGTAATGTTTGCCCCTTCGATTAAAGGAACAGCCAACGCCACAGCAGGAGGATTTGGGAATGCTGGAGCAGGTTTGGCCAATATTACCATGCCATTAATAGCGGCTGGATTCGTAGGCCTTGGATTTTGTACACACGAAGATAGCTGGAGATACGCCATGATTGTGCCAGGGGTGTTACTTTTAATTTGTGCTTTTATCTATGTGAAGTATACCAAAGATTTACCTAACGGGAATTACAAGGAATTAGAAATGGCAAATAAAACCACAGAAAACACCTTTATGTTAGCAGTAAAAGATTACCGTACTTGGGTTTTAACGGTTGCCTATGCCGCTTGTTTTGGTGTTGAAATTACGATTGACAATTTCGCTCCTATTTATTTTACGGATACGTTTGGAGCTAGTCTAAAAACAGCTGGATTATGCGCCGGAATTTTTGGTATGATCAATATTTTTGCCAGACCCTTAGGCGGAATCGTAGCCGATAAAGTGGGCAAAATATACGGTTTCTCTGGAAAGAATTTACTGCTTGCATTACTTTTGATTGTGGAGGGAATTGGTATTATTTTCTTTGGTTTAACAGAACAGCTTGGTCTAGCGATCTTTTTAATGTTTCTTTTCGGGATGAGCCTAAAAATGGCGAATGGCGCTACATATAGCCTAGTGCCTTTTATTAACCCAAAGGCTGTTGGTAGTGTTGCTGGCATTGTTGGAGCTGGTGGAAATATCGGCGCTATGTTGATTGCCTTTTTGTTTAAAGCCAAAGCTGTCAAATTCACAAAAGAAGTAGTTGATACCAATGGGCTTTCAAAAACCAAAGAATTAATTGACTACACCAATGCCTTTTATACTCTTGGACTCATTATCTTGATTACCGGACTCCTTGTTTTGGTGGTAAAATATGCCATCAAAACCAAGAATTCGTAATAGCAGTTACATCCTAGAATAACACTTAAATAGCTAAGGAATAAAATTGTACCAGAGACTGGATATAGTTTTATTCCTTTTTTTGGCTTATGCTCCTTTCACATTTAAAAAAGATAGGATTTACTGTAATTGCTTTTCACTTAACACAAAACAATTATAAAAATGGCTTTAGCTGAAATCAAGTTGGTTTTGACTAAAGCCTAATTGCATTTGATTTTAAAGAATGGATTAAAGCCCATTCCTATTCAATCTCCTCATAAACAAAACCATTCGAATGAAATTAGCTTTTGTCAATCCCTATTCAAATGCTACAAAAAACATTTGAACGAGCTAAAGTCTATTCCATTCATGGCTACTTACATCAAAAAAAAATCCTTGCTGATGGTCTAAACAACGCAAGGATTTTTACCACCAAATAGAATTGAAACTAACTCTTATAGGTCATTCCCATATCTTCAATGGAAAAGGTATCGGTCAATAAGTGAAGCAAACGATCTCTCAACTCAATGTATTCTGGCATTTTAACGATTTCAATTTTATTTCTAGGTCTTGGCAAATGCACTTCTTCAATTTCTCTAATCGTAGCCGATGGGCCGTCTTTTAACACTACAATCCTGTCTGATAAAAACAAAGCTTCTTCAATATCGTGCGTAATCATAATGATGGTTTTATCACGATTGTTGAGATTCCATAATTTCAAAACTTCTAATTGCATCGAACTTTTGGTAAAGGCATCCAAAGCACCAAAAGGTTCATCCAAAAGTAGTACTCCCGGATTGATGGCGAAAGCTCTCGCGATAGCCACTCTTTGTTTCATTCCTCCCGATAATTGGCCTGGCAATTTGTCTCGATGTTCTAAAAGATTCACCATTTTTAGGTTGGCATCTACAATCTCGTGTTTTTCTTTTTTGGAACAATTCATTACTGAATCTACGGCTTGGAAAATATTTTCGTGAACCGTCAACCAAGGCAATAAGGAGTAGTTTTGAAACACTATCCCCCTATCAGGGCCTGGTCCTTTGATGGTGTTCCCGTCTAATTCTACTGAACCTCCGGTGGGAGTCAGCATTCCGGCGATGGCATTCATAATGGTTGATTTTCCGCAACCGGAGTGACCAATGATGGAGATGATTTCGCCTTTTTTTATGGATAAGTTAATATCACGTACAGCGGTATATTTCCCTTTGGGAGTTGGGAAGGATATTTCTAAGTTTTTGATTTCTAAATAGCTCATTGTAGTTCGTGGTTTAGGGTTTATGGTTCGTGGTTGAACATTTAATCGTAAGGTTCGCAAAGGGACAAAATCCGTCTTTGTACTGTTTTTTTTTGCGTGAGGGATGGTAGTGGAGCTCTTTTTTGAGCATTTTTCTTGCTCAAAAAAAGCGGGAGCGTACAGCCCGACCCGACCTTTTTCGGGAGGGGCACGCCCAAATCCTTCTATCCTTTGTAGGCTACTTTATGTTCGATGTAAGTAAAGATTCTGTCGAAAAATAATCCTACAAGTCCAATGATGATGATGGCCGAAATTACTTTTTCGAGGCTTAAGGCGTTCCAACTGTCCCAAACAAAGAATCCGATTCCTGCACCGCCAGAGAGCATTTCGCCTGCTACTATTACCAGCCAAGCCACACTGATACTGAGTCGCAATCCGGTTATGATGTGCGGTAAGCTATACGGAATTAGGATTTTTGTGAGGTAACGCATTTTGGAAAAACCAAAGGCCTTAGCCACGTTTTTATGATCTTGTGGAATGGACCCAACTCCAAACGAAGTATTGATAAGTGTTGACCACAATGAGGTAATGAAAACGATAAAAATAGTAGCCATTCCGGTGTCTTTAAAAACCACCAAACCTATTGGAAACCAGGCTAAAGGCGATACGGGTTTTAACAATTGCACAATAGGATAAAAGATTTGTTTGCAAATCGTGCTGGCTCCCATCAATATTCCAATGGGGATGGCAAATAATGACCCAATTAAAAACCCAGAAAGTACCGTTTTGATAGAGGTAAACAACTGCAATCCGATGCCTTTGTCATTAGGACCATAATCATAGAAAGGATCGCTCAACATTTCTTTGAGCACCGTAAGTGTCGCTACTGGACCAGGCAAAGCTTGCTCAGTAAAATAACTCATAAGACTCCAAAATCCGGCAAACAAAAACAATCCAACTAAGGCAAGTAGCACTGATTTTGATTTTTGAAGCAGGTTGGTAACTAACAATTTCAAGTTTGCTTTTCCTTGATTGCTGCTTGTAGCAATGGCTTGCTCTTGAATACTTTCTGCACTCAAAGCATCGATGGTAAGGGTGTTTTTATCTGACATGGTATGCTAATTAAATTTCTATTTTTTTATTGTTTGAAACATATAAGTCATATAAGCCGTTTATTGTAGCACTATTTTGATTTCTTATATGACTTATATGTTCATCATTACTTTTTAACCACTTTTAGGTAAGCCGCTGGATTGGAAGGATCAAATACGGTTTTATCCATTGTTAAGGCAAAAGGTTTCATATCGTCATTAGGCACTTTTACATTCATGCTTTTGGCCACTTCTTTGTATAAATCATCCAAAATCAATTTATCGGCAATAGCGGCATAATTAGGCGCTTCTTTTAAATAGCCAAAACGAACATACTGTGCCATAGCCCAAATTGCATGTGACTTTCTAGGATAGTTTACCATTCCGCCTTTATGAAACAACATATAGTCATTGTCATAGATTTCAACACCTTGGTTACATCCTAAGTTGTAGTCTCCCATTAATCTCGATTCGATAACATCGGCTGGAGCATTAACATAAGGCGCTTTGCCAATAATGGCAGCCGCTTTTTTTCTGTTGGATGGTACGTCAAGCCACTTACAAGCTTCCATAACCGCTTTCATCACTTTTACTAAATCGGTTCTGCGTTTGGCACTAAATTCTTTGTTAACCACCAAAGCTTTCTCAGGATGGTCTTTCCAAAGGTCTTGAGACGCCACTTGAGTAAAACCGACACCTTGTTTCACGGCTACTCCACCCCAAGGCTCGCCAACACAATACCCATCCATATTACCTACTTTCATATTGGCAACCATTTGTGGTGGTGGAATGGTTATGATTTTGACTGCTTTTTGATTCAATCCTGCCACAGACATCCAGTTGCGCAACCATAAATCGTGCGTTCCTCCAGGAAATGTCATAGCAAAAGTGACTTCTTTCTCTGCTTTCAATTTGGCCGCAACTACGGGGGTAACTTTATTCATTTGTTTGAAACCAACTTTACCACAAAAATCATTGGATAAAGTAATGGCTTGACCGTTCACGTTTAGCATCATGGCAATCATCATTTCTGAACCTGCTTTTCCTCCTACTCCAGTATAAACTGAGAAAGGCATGGAATACAAACAATGAGCGCCATCAAGTTCGCCGGTTAAAATCTTATCTCGAACATTGGCCCAAGAAGATTCTTTGGTCACTACTACCTCAACTCCATACTTTTTAAAAAGTCCCAATTCTTTTGCCATTACGATTGGAGAACAATCGGTTAAGGGAATAAATCCCAAACGAACGGGGTCATTTTGTGCCGCAATGGGTTGAAAAAATGCGACAGTTACAATCACAAAAACAGATTGTATGGCTTTGTTTATTAATGTTTTCATATGCTTTATTTTAAGGTTTATTGTTTATTGTTCGTGGTTTGTGGTTTGTGGTTTTATAGTTTGAAATAAACAGAATTATCAAATCACTAATACACAACACCTAACACCCACCATAGCATTACTTTTTAGCTAAGAAATTAGGAGTAATATTGAGCATGATATAGCCAAAGTGAGGCGTTAAATCAGCATTGGCAACATTTTTTACTGCGGCAGAAGCCATCGTATTAGTGGCTTGCATATAAGAATAACCGGCTTCTATATTAATCATTTTGGTTAAGCCATATTTCACAGTAATGTCTAACTCGGTTCCCAAATACTTATTGAGATTCCCTGCCAAGGTATTGGCTGATTCAAATCCATGCAAATCAAAAGTGAAACTCAAATTATCTTTAGCATTGTATTTCGCTTTAAGGAAATAGTTAAGTAATCCTTGTTTACCGAAACCGCTTGCTACATAAAAGTAATCCATATACCCCCAGAATTTATGTGGTGTGCCGTACAAAGGATCAAAACGATTGTTTTTGCTTGTTGCGGTAACTGCTTTGGTTCCATCATCTCCAGACAAATAATCGATACCAGGCCCTATATACCATTTGCGTCCAAATTGATAAGTAGCCGTTACTGAGGCAAGATTAGCATTTATCGAACGACCGTCTTTGTCTTTACCTCCTTGGTGGTACACACTTCCGGTGAAATTCAATTTTCGAGTTAAAAAAGTATTGAAGAAAAAGCCAGTTGTGTTGCGGCTCCACACGCCTTCTGTATTCACTTTTGTAACCACGGCTGGAGTACCTGTAGTCACGTTGGTATACTTATTAAAGTCGTCTTTGAAGAACAAAAAGGAAATATCTCCAAAAGAAAACTTTTTGTCTACATACAAATATTGAAAGGATTTGTACATGGTCCCAATTCCGTTAGTCCCAGCGCCATAGGCAGGATTGGTTCCGTTGTAAATCGTTCCTGAGTTTAGTTCTTTGTTTTGATTAAAAGCCACACCGGCATCGGCTGTCCACCCTTTGTTGGCGTATTTGAATATAATAGCATCGTGGCGGCGACCTTGTTGCAACCAGTCTAAACCTCCCAATACTTTTTGATCATCGTATGAAATTTGTTGGCGTCCAATTTTTACAGAGAAATTTTGAATAGTGCTTAAGGTGTCGATCAAACTTATTTCTCCCCAAGCTTCATGCAATAAAACGCCATTATTTGCCTCGGTTGTGGTTCTATTGATTGAGGAAGCATCTTGCCCCCACACTCTAACATCTTGCAGTGCCATAAAAATTTTAAAACGATATCCTGAGTATCCTAAATTCAATCTGGCTCGCTGGCTATTGAAAAGGGCTGCTTTTTCTCCTTCTTTTTGTAAGGTTCCAAAACCACCTCTAATTTCTGTTCTTTCTCTAATTTGCCCGGTTGCGGTTAATTGTGCCTTGGTTGATGTAATAGAAAAAAAAGCAACAACTCCTGCAAGCAAAGCTATCTTACATTTTTTTCTTGACTTTTTTACTACTTCTTTTCTTGATGAAGGGTTGGTAATGGTTATCATAGTTTTCTGTTTTGATTAGTACATTACAAATATAAATACGTATTTATACTTACGTATTGTATTTTAACAAGCAAAAAACTCTTTTTACTTCCTTTTTTTTCTTTAAAAAAGTGGTTTCATTTATGCGTTTTCGCAGCTAAAATTACCTTACACCAATAAAAACAAGACCTAATCAAAAATTAAACTACGTAGCTAATTACCACTAGTACCTTCAACATCAACAGCCAAAAAGTACAATCCATAAAAAAAGCCTCCTAAAGAGACTTTCATAACAATAATCATTTCAAACCAATACGAGAATAGTAATCTGAATTTAAATGTATTTATGATCCATAATCTCGGCTTTAAGTTTAGCAATATTGAGCAGTCCTATTCTCTTACCTGAAGTCTCAATCAATTGGTCTTTTTTTAGACTTGAGATCATTCGGGTTACCTGTTCCTCAGTAGTACCTGCAAAATCTGCAATTTCTTTTCGGGATAATTCCAAATCAATAGTGCCATCGGTTTGACCAAATTTTCTATGAATATATAATAAGGTATCAATCACTCGTTCGCGCACATTCATATGAGCAATCTTTCGAATATTATTCTCGCTTTTGTTCAATTCGTCTGCATAAAACAACATCAAATCAAAAGTAAATTCGGGCACTGTATGTAAAATTTCGAGCATCACTTCGTTGCTAAAATTACACAAAACCGTATCTACCAAGGCGTAAGCCCCTATCAAATAGCGCTTACTAGTTCCGAACCCTCGAAAGCCCAAGGTATCTCCATCTTTGGTTAAACGAACGATCTGCTCTCTTCCATTAATCCCCGTTTTTACCGTTTTTACTTTTCCTTTTTTAATAAAATAAAGCCCCTGCATGGGTGCTCCCTCAATAATAAACTGATGCGATTTTTTGCACATAAAACTGTTTTTCTTTTCTATAAAACGTTTCATTTGCTCTAAATGAAGATGCTTTTTGATAAAGCAGTTTTCATTGAAACAACGATCACAATGGGCTAAAGCTTCTTTCATATATTTATATTTTATTTGTAATGGTCATATAGGGTTTGCTTCACCTATTCGCTCCGCACGAGCCACGTATCATTCTTAGAGTTTGCTTTGTCAAACTTCAAGCGAATGGCGAGTTCATAATCGATACAATTTTGTGCTGATACACTTTTTTTGATAAAGAAATCAAGCACTGTTTACTATCAATTCCCTATATTATTTTGTAGTAAGCGAACTTAAATTATGGTATTCTAAAAAAAGAGTACTGCTTTTCTACTATCTCTTATTTCTCTTCAAACTTAAGAAAAAAATTAAATCATATACGTATTTTTACGTAAAAATACTTATTTTTACAACTGAATTATTGAAATCCAATTTTTGATAATCATTATAAAGAAAAGTGTAAATAAAGAAGTGTAATAATGCAAAATTCTGAAATCAAAACTACCTGTTCTTACTGCGGCGTGGGTTGTGGTATCCTCGTTACAAATGACCCTAAAAATGGTGTAATGGTAAAAGGAGACCCTGATCATCCTGTAAACAAAGGAATGCTTTGCTCTAAGGGAATGAATCTCCATTATGTAGCCAATGACCTTTCGGATCGCATTCTCTATCCCGAAATGCGTTGGAGCAAAAATCAACCTTTAGAGCGCGTCACTTGGGACCAAGCTTTAGAACGAGCAGCGGCAGTTTTTTCGACTATCATAAAAAAACACGGCCCTGATAGCGTGGGTTTTTACATTTCAGGGCAATGTTTGACAGAAGAATATTATTTGGTCAACAAACTCGTAAAAGGTTTTTTGAAAACCAATAATATAGATACCAACTCGAGATTGTGTATGAGCTCGGCCGTTGCAGGCTACAAAAAAACCTTTGGAGAAGATTCAGTTCCTATAGCTTATGAAGATATTGAACTTGCCGATACATTCTTAATCACAGGAGCCAATCCCGCATGGTGTCATCCTATTTTATTTAGACGCATTGAACAACACAAAGCCAATAACCCCAAAGTAAAAATTATTGTTATTGACCCCCGCAAAACAGATTCGGCACTTTCCGCAGATTTACATTTACAAATACTCCCGGGCACCGATATCTTTCTGTATCATGCCATTGGCAGATGCTTAATAGAAAAAGGTTTAATAGATAAAAATTTTATAAAAAACCACACCGAAAACTATGAAAATTATAAAGCATTAGTAGTAAAAAGTTCCCTTGAAAAAGCAGCAAAAATATGTGGAATTGCAATTAGCGATATCAAACTTGCAGCAGAATGGATTGGCAAAGCGAAAGGTTTTTTATCCTTATGGGCAATGGGACTCAATCAAAGTGTGATCGGTGTAGATAAAAACACAGCTTTACTTAACTTATCATTGCTAACGGGACAAATTGGAAAGCCTGGTTCAGGTCCCTTTTCTTTAACAGGTCAACCCAATGCAATGGGGGGAAGAGAAGTTGGCGGTATGGCCAATTTATTAGCCGCACACAAAGAACTAAACAACCCCATGCATCGCAATGAAGTAGCCGAATTTTGGGGGGTACCAACGATATCTGAAAGACCTGGATTAACCGCAACAGAAATGTTTGATGCGTTGGACTCAGGAAAAATGAAAGCTATTTGGATTATCTGTACAAACCCTTTAGTGAGTTTACCCAATGCATCAGTAGTGGAAAGAGCTTTGCAAAAAGCAAAATTTGTAGTGGTACAAGACATCTCCCATCGTTCGGATACCACAAAATTGGCCGATCTATTACTTCCTGCAGCAGGATGGTTAGAAAAAGAAGGGACTATGACCAATTCTGAACGCCGTATTGGGTATTTACCTAAAGTAATTAACGCCCCAGGCGAAGCACTATCCGATGTGGAAATTCTATGTCGTTTCGCAAAAAAAATGAATTTCACGGGCTTTGACTATACTTCAACCGAGGAAATTTATAAAGAACATTGTCTTTTGACCAAAAATACTACTATCGATATTTCTGCTTTAAATTACAATCGCCTAAAAAATGAAGGCACTTTTCAATGGCCAGTTCCTGATTTTGGACACCCAGGTACCCCTCGCCTTTTCACGGATAAAAAGTTTTATACCCCAACACAAAAAGCCATTTTCAACTTACCCCTTTCAGTAGCCAACACCTCTCCTTATCCGGATGAACAATATCCCTATATTTTAACTACAGGAAGAATTAGAGACCAATGGCATACGATGACCAAAACAGGAAAAGTGGCACGCTTACAAACGCATACACCCAGTTCAGTGCTCGATATGAACCCAATAGATGCCTACAAAGCAGGTATCAAATCTGGTGATATTGTGGAAGTAAACAGTAAAAACGGAAAGGTTAGAGTAAAAGTAAAACTTACAAATAGTGTTAGAGAGGCCGTGGTGTTTCTTCCGATGCATTGGGGCAAATTATTAGATAATGACCTGAACCGCACTAACAATTTAACAAATACGCTAGTTGATCCAATTTCCAAAGAACCTGACTTTAAATATACTACTGTAGCGGTAAAGAAATATGTAAAACCAAAAGAAAAAATTATAATAGTTGGCGCCGGTGCTGCAGCCTTTCGTTTCATTCAAAACTACAGAGACATAAATTCCTCAGACGAAATCACTGTGTTTTCCAATGAAGCGGATCCTTTTTACAACAGAGTATTACTCCCTGAATATGTTACTGACGAACTTTCATGGGAAAAATTACAAAAAATAAAATCAGAAGCCCTAAATAAACTAAATATTACATTAAAATCCGAAATTGCCGTTGCCTCAATACATCCATCCGAAAAAACCATTTGGGATAGCCAAGGTAACTCATACACATATGACACGTTAATTTTAGCAACTGGAAGTCGACCATTTATCCCAGAAAACGCACAACTTCATTTAGCAGGGCGTTTCACCATGCGAAAAAAAACAGATGCAGACCATTTGAAAAACTATTTAAATCAAACTGGATTACAGGCCGAACAACAGCACGTTGTGATTGTTGGCGGGGGATTATTAGGATTGGAATTGGCTGCAGCATTGAAGCATAAAAATGTAAAAGTTACAATCATCCAAAGAGCCTCTAGGCTGATGGAACGCCAATTAGATCGAATTTCAAGTAAATTATTAGCTGAAGAAGTACAATTAAGAGACATTCAAATTTATTTTGACAATGAAGTAAGTACTGTTTTCAATACGAATAACCCTAACGAACTTGAAATTGCCCTAAAAAGCGGAAGAATCTTGACTGCAAATGCAATTGTTTACACTATCGGAACCATACCAAACATTGAAATTGCTAAAGAAGCGGGAATTGCATGCGCTAGAGGTATTAAAGTTAACCAATACCTACAAACTTCCAACCCTAATATATTTGCTATTGGTGAAATTGCTGAATTCAACAACAAACTTTTTGGGATCACCTCAGCTGCAGAAGAACAAGCTGATTTATTAGCAAATTATTTGGCGGGAGATAGTAGTAGTACATACAAAGGTTCTGTGTTAATGAATATACTTAAACTCGAAAACCTTAATTTATGCAGTATCGGTGATATAGAGGTGCCCGAAAATGACGATAGCTATGAAGAAATTGTATTCTCAGATCTAGGCAAACGATATTACAAAAAATGTATCGTGAAAAATGATTTACTCATTGGAGCCATCCTTATGGGAGACAAAAATGAATTTGCAGAATTTAAAACGTTGATAGAAAGCAAAATTGAACTATCTGATAAAAGAAACTTGCTTTTAAGGGGAAATGCAAATTCAAAACCTATATTGGGGAAATTGGTTTGTTCCTGTAGCCAAGTTGGAAGTGGTAATATTGAAGAAACCGTAAAAAAAGGCATTACAAATTTTACAGAACTTTGTAAAACTACTGGTGCTGGTTTAGGCTGTGGCAGTTGTAAAACCGAAGTAAAAGAAATCTTAGCAAAACAAAAATAGTACTATGTCAAGACACTAATAGTGCACTATAAACAATTACTAAAAATATGGATTTAACACGTTTAATAGTCAAAGGAGGCGTTATTTCACCAGGAGAATTGAAAGAAATAGTCAACATGGGATTGGAACAAAACCTTGAGGCCATTTCCTTTGGATCGCGTCAAGATATTATTTTCCCTGAAGGTTTTTCGATACTTGATAAAGAAAAAACAGGTAAACATCAATTTATACTGCCTAACAAACAAAACGGAAATAACATAGTATCTTCATATGTTGCCACCGATATTTTTAGAAATACGCCTTGGTTAACCGGAAACAAATTCTTGTATGTATTAGAACAATTTAAAGATAATCCTAAATTAAAAATAAATATAACCGACCCAAAACAACAACTAGTTCCTTTATTTACTGGACATATCAACTTTGTCGCTTCAGAGCACGAAGATTATTGGTATTTGTATATTCGATTGCCCTATTGGGAAAAAATGGAATTATATCCTGTTTTGGTCTACAGCTGGAATATAGCCGACATCTACTATGTCATTGAAGCAATGTTGGAAGAAAATCCTGTAACCACCGAAGTGATTTTTCAATACATTACCGAAAATGTTGACACAAACAACAGAACAATAGACCAATCACTAAATATTCCTTTTTACCCCTTTCCGTATTATGAAGGAATGAACAAAATGGGTATAGATCAGTATTGGCTCGGATTATATTGGCGAAACAACCGTTACGATCTACAATTTTTAAAAGACATGTGTGATTTGTGTTTTGATTGTAAAATTGGAAAAATTTGTATTACACCATGGAAATCATTTATCGTCAAAGGGATACCAAAAGACAGAAAATTAGATTGGGAAAAATTTCTAGGTAAAAACGGTATTAATGTCAGACACTCGTTACTAGAACTAAATTGGCACTTGCCCGTTGCAAAAGAATGGGCTCTAAATTTAAAAACATTCTTAGTGCGCACTCTCGATCAATATGATATCAGCACCTACGGACTTACTTTTGGTATTGCCGATTACAACAGAGAAGGACATTATTTTACCTCAATAGTTATTGAACGAAATGGAATGCCTAAAGACTTAGAACCTATCAAAATTAGAGCTACTTATAATGTTCTTTATGCTAAAAATTTTGATCCAAATACCAAAGAGTATATTGTACATACACAAGATGTTGACAAACTTGAGTTACCCAATCTATTGATTGAATTGAGCAAACTGTACTTCGAAGCATTAGGAAATGCTGTCTTAGAATTGAACAACGATACGCTTAAAAACGAACCCAAAAAACAAGAACAGTACCAATGCCAAGAATGCCTAACCCTCTACAATGCAACTTACGGCGATCCTGCGCAAGGTATTGAATCTGGCGTACTTTTCGTAAATTTACCCGATACATATACCTGTAGTCTATGTGAAGCTCCTAAATCCGAATTCAAATTATGTACTACTTTATAACAAAAAGATAGCTTGATAAAAATGGGGGTTCCTCAGTAAAATATAATATAGTTGATAAAATTCTTTCCCCTCTTGGCCTTGCCACTAAACACTAATAATAGTAGGAATAAAAAATGTGTAACACTCTAATTTTCAAAAATGGAATCCAATTTTAAAACAGTAAGTTCCTCCTATGTGACTATATCGGAGTTAATGCTGCCTTCACATACTAACTTTAGCGGTAAAATTCATGGAGGATATATTCTCTCTTTACTAGATCAAATTGCCTTTGCTTGCGCCTCAAAATTTTCTGGCAACTACTGTGTAACCGCCTCAGTCGACACGGTAAATTTTTTGAAACCCATCGAAGTGGGAGAACTCGTTACCATGAAAGCGAGTGTAAATTACGTAGGCAATAGCTCAATGATTGTCGGAATAAGAGTTGAAGCCGAAAACATTCAAACAGGCGAAGTCAAACATTGCAATTCTTCATATTTCACGATGGTTTCCAAAGACAAAGAGGGAAAAAACGCACCGGTCCCTGGATTAATCCTTACCACCTTAAAAGAGGTAAGTCGTTTTGAAAATGGCGTCCGACAAATTGCTCTAAAGAAAGAAAGAGAATACCAAAAAAGTATTGCCACCTTCGGAACCATAGAATCAATCTTAAAATCGAATCATTACAAAGTTAAGGTGGCGCTGGAGTAAGTTGTAGTAGAAAGCCTTTAGTGATTGGTCCTTAACAGTTAGTGGTTTGTGGTTTGTGGTTTGTACGTTAAAAAAACAAAAAGCGTTTGAAAATACAAACTTAAAATACTGTATAAAATTCAAAGCCTTATTACTAAGAACGAATTACTTAAACTACAAACTATAAACTATAAACTACAAACTATAAACTACAAACTATAAACTATAAACTACAAACTATAAACTACAAACTATGAACTACAAACTATGAACTAATCTCTTTTACCCCAATATTTTCCAAATAATGTTGGTCAAGACTAGCGTGTCTAACGGTTTCACCAATAATGATGATCGCGGGAGAAGAAAGTTGATGTTGTGCTACTAACTGACTTATCGTCGAGAGGGTACCAATTACTTTTTTTTGATTTGTTTGGGTTCCGTTTTGAATAATAGCAACAGGCAAATCATCGTCTCTGTGAGTTTGATAAATAGCAAGGATTTGCGCGAGTTTATGCATCCCCATCAAAATAACCACTGTGGCTGCGGATTGTGCGGCTATATAGAGGTCTTTGGACAATTCGTGATTAGAGGTAGTTCCTGTAATAACCCAAAAACTTTCTGCGATTCGACGTTGTGTCAAACTAATCCCATTGACCGCCGGCACCCCCAAAGCTGAGGAAATTCCTGGAACTATAGCAGTTGTAATACCGTGACGTGCTGCATAAGTAATCTCTTCTATGCCTCGTCCAAAAACAAAGGGATCGCCTCCTTTTAAACGGACTACATGACCGTGTTTACGAGCCATAACAACGATTAGTTCATTAATTTGATCTTGAGTATAGGCGTGGCACCCCAATCGCTTACCTACAAAAATGACTTCGGTGGCTGAAGTATACTGCAATAAATTCTCATTGACTAAGGCATCATACAATACAACATTTGCCTTTTCCAAAGCTTTCATTGCTTTTAAAGTAATTAACTCTTCATCTCCAGGGCCAGCACCAACCAAGGTCAAATGGGGTTGTATCGTTTCGTTCATCGTTTAAGAATTAAATAATAAGTACAAATACTTATTTCAAATATAAGTAATTATACTAAACATGAAAACAATTTGACCTTTTTTTTATAAGCAAGGCACCCAAAGCAACAGGTAATTGTAAAACTTTACTATGCTAAACAATGCATCAATCGGTGAAAAGTACTTAAATTCTGGTCATTTAAAGACCAAATAATACGTGAATAGCATAGCAATAATGGGTTTTATTGTTGTTGTTTATTCCCTGAAGGCAAATAATACAACCATCCAAAACCAATTAAAAAGAGAATCAGTGAGGCAATAAATGACGGAATCAAAATCTCTCGATTATTTTCTAAAGCATTGTTCAAAGAAGCATACAACAACCAAATTTGTATCGTAACATTCAATATCAATATCAATATAAATATCAAGGTAGAGAGAATATTATTCAGTTTGTTGGGATTCGCTTGATTCTGACGGGTTCTAAAAGTGCTCATTTATCCGTTTGTTTTAAGTTTATGGTTTGTGGCCTATTGGTATCACTGATACTTATTTCTCAGTTTAAACCGAATGGTTGTTCCCAACAAAATCATGAAAGGTCAAACCCACAACCCACAACCCACAACCCACAACCCATAACCCACAACCCATAACCCATAACCCACAACAACCATTAACCATTAACCATTAACCATTAACCATTAACCATTAACCATTAACCATTAACCATTAACCATTAACCATTAACCATTAACCATTAACCATTAACTATTAACTATTAACTATTAACCATTAACTATTAACTATTAACTATTAACTATTAACTATTAACTATTAACTATTAACTATTAACTATTAACTATTAACTATTAACTATTAACTATTAACTATTAACTATTAACTATTAACTATTAACTATTAACAACCCAGCACAACCTTAAACTTTAAAACCACAACAACCTTAAACCTTAAACTTTAAACCCATAACCCACAACAACCATTCACCATTCACCATTCACCATTCACCATTCACCATTCACCATTCACTATTCACCATTCACTATTCACTATTCACTATTCACTATTCACCATTAACAACTCACAACAACCTTAAATTCTTTCAATCCCCAACAAGATTAATCAATACACAGTCAAGAAACAAATTCCAAAAACCATGTAACAAAAAGTCAATTTCACAGACAGATAACATCATAACGATGAGACCTCTGGTAAAACCCAACAAAATGATTTCAAATAAAAACTTAGCACGAATAGCTGGCTTTTGCTACTTGATTGTGATAGCTACTGGTTTATTTTCCGAGGTTTTCGTCCGACAAGCGATTAGAGTGTCAAATAATGCTTTAGTAACAGCACACAACATTCAAGCGAATGAAATGCTTTTTCGTTGGGGAATTGTAGCTGATCTGATCAATTTTGTGGTGGGTATCCCTACTATTTTGATTATCTACCACTTTTTCAAAAAATTTAATAAAATACTACTTCAAATTGCATTAGCGTTAGTCATTATTCAAACAGCAATTATTGCAGTCAATCTTGTAAATCAAATAACACCTTTGTTGCTATTAAGTAAGGAAACTTACTTAAATTCATTACAACCAAATCAATTGGCAACACTTTCGCTTTTATACTTAAACATTCAAGCGCAAGGGTATAGCGTTGGCTTGGTATTCTTTGGATGGTATTGTATCATCATTGGATATGCGATTTATAAAACTAATGCTATACCTAAATTGATTGGGGTAGTTTATGCTATTGCGGGACTGTGTTACGTGATCAACAGTGTGACCATGCTGCTCTCAAGGGGATTTGAGAATCCGTGGTTCATTTACCTTGCAATTCCAATTTTCATCGGGGAACTAAGCCTTTGCATTTGGCTACTTATAAAGGGTATCGACACAACTAAATTAGAAATCAAATACCGAAATTAAAGGGTAATACACCCCACGACTAGCATAAATTTCTATTCCAAATGACCATACATTATTTTACATAAAAAGTACAATCAGGTCGCGACCTGTCCCTTTTTCTTAAACTTTCTCCTCAACTGACGACCGACAACCGACAACCCAATCCCCATAAAATCTCCTAAGTACGGACAGGTCGCGACCTGTCCATTTTCTTAAACTTTCTCCTCTACTGACAAACCGATAACTGATAACTGATAACTGACAACCGCCCCCCCCCCTTAACGCTATCCTACCGTATTGAACAAGATTAACTATATTTGCCTAATTATCAAATACTAACAAAAAATAGTCTCTTTTTAAAACTAAATCGTTGCAAACAGAGCGAACAATTTGCTATTGTAAAAACATAAAAATAAATTGATAAAACATGGAAAAGGAATGCTGCAACATAAATGAAGTGATTAATGAGTTTTATTATTATATAAAAAACTTTATAGCAAAAAGAGTACAAGACGAAACAATTGCCGAAGATATCGCCCAAGAGGTAATGTTGAAATTGGTAGAATCACATAACAACAATAAATCCATCAAAAATGTGAAAGCGTGGTTGTTTCAGGTCGCACGAAATACTATAGTTGACTTTTTTAATCAAAAAAAAATAGGAACTTCCGAGATCGAAAACACCCTTAATTTTAGCAATGAAGAAGCAACCGAATTCGAAATATCGATCTATGATTATATGATCCCTATGATCCATTTTCTACCCAAAAAATATGCAGAACCCTTACTGTTAAACGATATCGAAAATAAACCACAAATTGAAATTGCTTCCAAACTTGGCCTATCGCTTTCTGCCGTTAAAATGAGAGTGCTAAGAGCTAGAACCAAATTACGCGAAACATTTATAAATTGCTGTGATATTGAATATGATGCTAAAGGAAATTTTGTTTCCTGTACCGTCAAGAAAGAATGCAGCACACTTCACTACCACCTATACACCGACCGGATGACAACAAAAAAATAATTTTTTTAAAAAAAATGTGACTTTTGAAATGTTTTCAAGTCTACATAGTAACGTTTAATCTTAAAGAACTATACTATGAGCATTGAAATCAAAATTTTACATTCATCTTGTTGCGGGGCTAAATCACCAATCAAAGAAAATTTAACGCAAATAGCCCAAAAAAACAATCTCGAGTTTACTATTACGGAGCTGACAGAGTTACAAGACACTATGGCCTACGGAACAATGACTTTTCCTTCGTTAGTCATTCATGGAAAAGTATATGATTATAAGAAAATCAAATCCGAAGAACAATTATTAGCCATCTTATAACGAACTCACAAATGGAAACCTTAAAAGATTTACTACTAATAGTGGCCGATTTTCTGGTTAAGGATGTTTTTGGACTAAGCAGCACAGATAAATTCGGTGCTGCTTTACACTATTTCATTATTACGTTTTCTGAAATCGCACTATTGGTGTTTATAGTAACTTATGTGATGGGAATTGTCACAAACTATCTCCCATTAGATAAAATGCGACTGTATTTAGAAAAAAATAAAAAAACAGGACTAGGAAATCTGGCTGCCTCTGCTTTAGGAGCCATAACTCCGTTTTGTTCGTGCTCATCCATACCTTTGTTTGTTGGAATGCTAAAGGCAAGAATTCCTTTTGGCATCACGCTTTCTTTTTTAATTACCTCTCCCTTAGTGAATGAAATTGCCATTGCATTATTTTGGGCAAATTATGGTTGGAAAGTGGCATTACTGTATATTACAACAGGAATTGTTTTAGGAATAGTAGGTGGCATTTTACTAGAAAAGCTAGGCATGGAAAAAAATATTGCCGATTGGTTAAAAAAAACAGACCACTTCCAAAATTCCGATACCATTGACAATAGATCCTTTTGGCAGCGACTCCCCGAAATTAATACTGAGGCCCTACAAACATTAAAAAAACTAATCGTTTATATTTTTATAGGCATTGCCGTCGGGTCTTTTATACACGGATATGTACCCCAAGCATTCTTTGAAACCTATTTATCAAAATCCAACGTTTTTGCGGTGCCGATAGCAGTGGTTACTGGTATACCACTTTATATTGATGCAGTTGGGGTTTTACCAATAGTAGACGCTTTAGTATCAAAGGGAGTACCACTAGGGACGGGTATTGCATTTATGATGGGGGCAATTGGACTCTCATTGCCAGAAGCATTGCTCTTAAAAAAAGTAATGAAAACCCAATTAATTATCACTTTTTATACTGTTATTGGTTTTGGAATGATATTGTCGGGATATTTTTTCAATGCTGTTTTGTAAAATTATATTCCACAAACAGACAACGCATCTCCTTAAGTACGGTCAGGTCGCGACCTTTTCATTTTCTAAATCTTTTAATCTTTAAATCTTTAAATCCTCCCCAACACTGCCGCTCGTTTGCAACGAGTGCCTACTTACCTTATAAAGAAAATCGTAGCGTTTACAACGCGGTAAACTAAAAACAAAATTATATGCGAGTGTTCATAAAACTGTGTCATTACATTTTATTCCATCACTAAAACCCATTTAAATCACTTGGGTTGTAGCTCACTAACTATGTAAGCATAAAAAATAATGGGGTTTTTAAAAACCTATTTTATTTTTCATTTCATTGTAAATAATACACAGTCTTATGAAAAAAGAAGCTTTATGCATTCGTAATGCAATAGTACAATGGATAAAGTAGCAACTCCACTTTTACGGTAGCGAAACAGCAAAAAAGCCTTCAAATCATAAAATTTACAGGCTTTATATTTTTTAATGGGTTCAAATACTGTTTGTGCTCATACTCATAGCACGAGTCGCATCTTCCTCTTTACACAAACTACAAGATCACGTACCAAAGTAGCACTGTTAAACGTAAGTGACTTAAAAAGGCAACATTAGTTTGGATCTTTTATCATCTCAGGCTTATCGTAATACAACCCATCAAAACCTTCATCATATTTAGAAACGCGACGAAATACTTTTTTTTGAGTAGTCTGCGATTTCACAAGGTTGGCCAACGAATATCCTCCCAATAATCGCTGAAGTGTTTTTACATTGAAATTCATAGCGTTATTATTTTATTATTGCAAACCAAAGTTACAACTTAAAGTGAGCGATTTATTTTGTTTAACTTTTAATTATAAAAAGTTAAACACTATAAAACTTAAAACTAAAACACTAAATCCACATAAACAGTAATGAAAGGTAAATAAACCTATATTATAAAAGAATTAAAGAATAAATTAACGCACTTTTTTCACAATCAAACACTAGGGAATATCTATGGTTCGAATAGGCCGATACCGGCCTCGATCGTTGCAACAAACTCTAATGCATCATCCAATGCCGTCTTAGATTCCAAGAGTACTTTACATCCAAAAGAAGGCTATAAAAGCTAACATTTACTAATTTTCATCTTTTTTATCCGTGCAATCTTATGTTTCAAATAGGATAAAGTATAGGAATTGAAAAAAACATCACAAACAAACAATATATTACTTCAATTGTTTAATTTAGAGCGAATTAACACACCTAAAATGAAATTAGAAGAAATTCTGAACTCAATTTATCCTTTGCCTGAAACTTCTATAGCTTCTTTCAAAGCAGCTACCAATAGGGTAACTTATCCCAAAGGCTACACTATAATAAAAGTAGATAAGATCGAAAAGCAACTTTACTTTATCAAAAAAGGAATCGTTCGAGCCTACTCCAATTTTAACGGTCAAGAAGTGACTTTTTGGTTTGGTAAAGAGGGCGATACCGTCCTATCTCTAAATAATTATGTCCTCAAACAAAAAGGGTATGAAAACATTGAATTAATCGAAGACAGTACTTTCTATAAAATAGACAATACCATCATAGATAAGTTATGCCTAAACGACATTCATATTGCCAATTGGGCTAGAAAATTAGCTGAAAAAGAATTGATTAAAACCGAAGATCGGTTGATTGCCATTCAATTCAAAAAAGCGTTGGAAAGATACAACGATTTAATCCGTCAACATCCGGAACTCTTCCTTCGCGTACCATTAGGATATATTGCTTCTTATCTAGGAATTACTCCAGTGAGTTTGAGTAGGATAAGAGCACAATCAAAATAAGGAAACTATTTATCATTTGTTAATTTTTATACGAATAGTGAAAACTAATTTTGCCCCAAAAAAAAACATGAACTGGATAGTACTTATCATAGCTGGATTATTCGAAATAGTGTTTGCTTCTTGCCTAGGAAAAGCGAAAGAAACCTATGGATTCGAAAAGTATTATTGGTATGCAGGATTTATAGCTGCTTTACTGATAAGCATGGTTTTATTATTAAAAGCCTCACGAACGCTACCCATTGGAACAGCGTATAGTGTTTGGACGGGCATTGGTGCTGTAGGCACGGTAAGTATTGGCATTTTGATATTCAAAGAACCTGCAAGCTTTTGGAGGGTATTTTTCTTAAGCACTTTAATCGCCTCTATAGTAGGGTTAAAAATGGTATCACATTAAAAAAGGAAATCATGAAAAAAATTATCATCATCGGAGGTGGGTTTGCTGGACTTAATTTAGCAAAAGACATCAAAAACAAAAACTACGAAATCACCTTAGTAGACAAAAACAACTATGTCTTCTTCCCGCCTTTATTATATCAAGTAGCTACAGGATTTTTAGAACCTTCCAATATTAGTTACCCCTATCGAAAACTTTTACGCAATAAACCGAACATCAAATATGTCAATGGAACACTAGTAAAAGTAGATACTATTCAAAAAAAAGTAGTACTCAATACAGTTGATTTACACTATGACTATCTCGTAATGGCCACTGGAACAATTACCAATTATTTTGGGATGGAAAATGTAAAAAAGAACGCAATTCCTATGAAAACACTTAACGATGCCATAGAAATGCGTAATTTTTTGCTCAATCAAATAGAAGAAGCTACTACAGTACTAGAAAATAAAAAGAAAGTAAAACAGAAATTGAATATTGTGATTGCTGGTGGAGGCCCTACAGGAGTAGAAATCTCAGGAATGCTGGCAGAATTACGAAAAAGTGTTTTCAAAAAAGACTATCCCGAGTTCAACAATCAACGCTTCTTGGCACACATTTATCTGATCGATGGCAGCCCACAATTGTTGTCCCCAATGAGCCAAAAAGCGCAAGAAACCACAATAGAAGAATTAAAAAAATTAGGCGTAAAAGTGTATTTAAACACTCATGTTACCGATTTTTCAAACAAAAAAGTCACCTTAAGTAATGGCAAAACAATTGATACGGAAAATTTAATTTGGGCAGCTGGCGTAACCACCCAACAGTTTGAGGGAATTCCAGATCTATGTTATGGTAGAGGAAAAAGACTTCAAACCAACGCATACAATGCAGTAGAAAATACACAAAACTTATACGCCATAGGTGATAATTGCATTCAACTGACAGATGAAAATTTCCCCAACGGTCATCCACAAGTAGCACAAGTGGCCTTGCAACAAGCCAAAAACTTAGCCAAAAACTTCGACAATCTTGCCAATGGAAAACCGTTAAAAGAGTTTAACTATATCGACAAAGGTTCCATGGCAATTATCGGTCGCAATAAAGCCGTTGCTGATGTACCTAAAAACCATTTCTTTAAAGGATTTTTCGCTTGGTTCATTTGGGTATTTGTACATTTAATAGCCCTGATGCATTATCGTAACAAGATAGCCACATGCTACAATTGGTCGATCGCCTACTTTACCAAAGATCATGATTTGAGGATGATTATTAGACCTAGTGAGAATAAAACCGTTTCTTAAAGCACTATTTACTTGAGCTAGAATTCAATTATCAACTACGCCCCTATCAATCACTTGCAACAATTTCATTCCTTCCTTGGGCGCTCGCGTACCTCGGGAACCTTACTCCCTATTTAAATACACCATGGGGGTGGTAAACGGGGTTCATTAAATGTGCATTGCCGCCTTACCTTCTTCGGTTTAATAAATCTAGGGATGTTCAATCTCCCTGCCTCCTCCGATCGCTGAACACGCTCACTCCCTTTAGCGCTAGCATAATACAAGTAGCGAACTACAAATCAATTTTATTAATCTTTTTATTAATTTTTGTTTAATATTCGTTTAACATGCTACAAAAAAGTTGCTCCTACATTTGACAAACGCAAAATTTATAAATCAAATGAGAAGGTTTTTTTTAGGTCTACTGTTCTTTACTTTAACAATTGGATATTCTTTTAATGATGCTACGAATTATGTGATGAAAAATAATGGTGAAAAAGTAGTAATTCACCCTGCTTTTTTCAGATTAGACCAATCTAATGAATATATAATTTTCAAAGTAAGTGCTATTGCTAAAGAAATCAAGTTACATTTTAGTGAATTTAAATATGTTATTATTAAAAATTTAAAGTTTGTAACGCTAAATTTTGGTGGTAATAAAGGGTTTAAAGGATTTTTTATGTTATGTGAAAACTATGATCATTCGCTCGTTTTTACAATTGAAAATCCAATAGAATCTAGTGAATTTAAATCGTATCATTTTTATATTATAGACACAAACAACACTATAATAGAAGAGCATAAGTTTGATAATGCATTAACCAATAAATCTATTGCCCTACGTAATGATATTTTTGGAAAAATAAATTTCTTTTTTAATTCGTGTAGTGATTTTGCGAAGAGATTAGTAACGTTAGATAATAATGCCCCAGAAAGTAAAAGTATCTCTATTTTAGAATTATTTGATCAACCCATATTTTATGATTGTAAATAATATGCAACGTTTACTCCTTTGGCGGTCGTGTACAACAAATGCCTTACGCCCTGCCTAAAAAATAATAGCGTGTACATCACAGTCACTGAAATAAAGACAATCATAATTATCTTCTTATTTTAGAAAATTCCCAAGGTATCCCCATCTAGGGTCAGGTCGCGACCTGTCCACTTAGTTTAAACAAAATCAACACCAAGCCTAAAGCCCAGTACTGTCAACGAAAAATACAATCTCTATTCCTCTCGTCTGCAACCAGTGACTATTGCCAGCCTAATTCCTTCATGAGCTTTAACTTTAACATTAGTATCACTCCTTAAATTCGGGAGACACAATTAAGAGGTAAAAAACCTACAAAAGCACAAGAAAAACGTTGTAAAGTCAGAATATCCTTTTTAAAAAACACAGTTGATTCAGCGTTCATAAGTCACTCATACCAAACGCAATAGCAAAAATTTTATCTTAAAAAAAAAGAAAAGGTTTGCTTTCAGCTTCTTTTTTTTTGATTACTTTCGCGCAAAATTAACTCAAACTTAACACAAATGAAAAAAATCCTAGCCTTTGCCTTGTTTTTCATTGGTTTACAATGCCTTACAGCACAAACAACCACATCAAGCATCAAAGGGAATGTAAAAAATTCAAAATTAGAAGCGCTACCGGGAGCGTCCATTGTGGCCATTCACACCCCTTCTGGCACGAAGTATTCCTCAATTTCAAATGAAGACGGTAGATTTAGCATCCTTAACATGAGAATTGGTGGACCTTACGAAATTACGGTAAGCTATGTTGGCAATCAAAATCAAAAAATCAATGAGGTGTATCTTGAATTAGGAAAAGCAACCGCTCTTGATTTTGTTTTAGCTGATGAAAGTCAAAATTTAGAAGAAGTTAAAGTAATATCCAAAAGCAAAGTTTTTGCAAACAACAGAACCGGAGCCGAAACAACTATCGGAAGAAAAGAATTGACTGCTTTACCTACTATCTCTCGTTCTGCTGAAGATTTCACAAGACTAGAGCCATCAGCAAGTGGTGGATCGTTTGGAGGAAGAAATGATCAATACAATAATTATTCTTTGAACGGTGCGATTTTCAACAATCCTTTTGGATTGGATGCAGCAACCCCTGGAGGACAAACGGGTTCGCAACCTATTTCATTAGACGCAATTGATCAAATTCAAGTAGCTACCGCTCCATTCGACGTTACTTTATCTGGTTTTACTGGAGCTTCTGTTAATGCGGTGACAAAGTCAGGAACCAACGCTTTTCACGGAACAGCTTATGGTTTCTATAGAAATGATGCCATGACAGGAGACAAAGTTAGAGGCGAAAAAATTGTGGTTCCTAATCTAGAACAAACACAAGCTGGTTTTAGCATCGGAGGTCCCGTGATTAAAGACAAAGTATTCTTTTTTGCTAACTTTGAAATCGACAAAAGAAGTGATTCTGGATCTAATGTAATTGCCAACAATGTGGATGGCATTAACGGAGTAAACGAATCTAGAGTATTAGAAAGTGATTTGATCTATGTTTCATCCGAATTAGCCAAATTGGGTTACAACACAGGATTATACCAAAACTTTACTCACTTTTCTAATTCCAGCAAAGGGATTGTGAAATTTGACTGGAACATCAACGACAATCATAAAGCGGCATTTATTTACAACTTTTTAGATGCATCAAAAGACAAACCAGCCCACCCAACGGCTATCAGAAGAAGAGGTCCGGATATCAATACCATACAGTTTGAAAACTCTGGATATCAAATTAACAATCAAATCAATTCTTTTCTGGCTGAATTAAACTCAAAATTTTCAGAAACGATCACTAATAAACTACAAGCAGGATACACGCATTTTAATGATTTCAGAAATCCATTTTCTACTCCAGCACCCGTTATTAGTATTACAAAAGATGGATCACCTTACATCATTGCAGGACACGAACCTTTTTCTATCAACAACAAATTAGATCAAAAAGTATATCAAATCAACAACAATTTGAATATTGTTAAAGGAGACCACACCTTTACTTTAGGTTTTTCTTTTGAAAAATTCCTTTTCAAAAACTCTTTCAATCTAAAAGGATATGGTTTTGATGTTTTTGGTAGTGTAGATATGGATGGCTTCAAGGCTAATATGGCTAATGGGTATTATGCAGATGCTTTTGCTGCGGCATTAAATACATTTAATTCTAAAAACAAATTAGAAGCAGGAACTAATGGTGGATGGAATTTATCGGAAACAACCGTAGGGCAATTAGCTTTTTATGCGCAAGACGAATGGAATGTAAATGATACTTTCAAATTAACTATCGGATTAAGAGCAGACAAACCTTTGTATTTCAACACGTCTGATTTAATTCAAAAATTTATTGACACTGACAATTCAGAAGGGTATTTACCCAACATCAATTACTTCGACCCTTCTACAGGAGCTACTGTAAACTTTGATTCTACTAAATTACCTGGCAACGCCTTATTGTGGTCACCTAGAGTAGGTTTCAATTGGGATGTAAAAGGTAATAAAACCACTCAATTACGTGGAGGTTCTGGTATTTTTACGGGTAGATTACCTTTCGTTTGGATCGGAAACCAAGTAAGTGGTATTGATCCCTTCTTCTATCAAGTGGTAGATCGTGATTTTAAATTCCCACAAGTATGGAGAACAAGTTTAGGAATTGATCACAAATTTGAAAATGATTATATCCTAACGTTAGACATGTCTTACAACAAAGACATCAACGGAGTACACGTACAAGATTGGGGATTAAAAACACCAACAAGTCAATTAAATGGAGTGGACAAAAGACCAATCTATGGTGCAACAGACAAAGGAACTTGGAACGATTATGGTTTCCCAGCCGATGCGCATGCCTATGTAATGACCAATACCAACAAAGGAAGTGCTTTTAACTCGTCTGTAAAAGTTCAAAAAACGTTTAACAATGGCGTTTATGCAAGTTTAGCGTACAACTATTTAGTGTCAAAAGATGTGAACTCTATTGAGGCTGAAATCACTGGTGATGCCTTTAATTTCAACCCTGCTTTTGGTAATGTTAACGACGCTGTACTTTCATACTCTAAGTATGGAGACACGCATCGTTTTATCGGTGTAGGTTCTAAAAAATGGAAATACGGAGCAAACGACAAATGGGCTACTACCGTTTCAACTTTCTTTGAGTATGCACAAGGGGGTCGTTTTAGCTATACCTATGGTGGAGACATCAACAACGATGGTGCTTTTGGAAATGATTTAATCTACATTCCAACAACTGCCGAAGTTAATGCTATGAATTTCACAGGCGCTGGACAAGCAGCTGCTTTTGAAAACTACATCAAACAAGACGACTATTTGAATGCCCACAGAGGAGAGTATGCACAACGTTACGGTGCCTTAGCGCCATGGAGAGGAAAATGGGATCTTAAACTATTACAAGATTACAACTTCAAAGTTTCTTCATCTTCTGAGAAAAAAAATACCATCCAACTTAGTTTAGATGTATTGAATGTAGGCAACCTTATCAACTCAGATTGGGGATTGATTCAAGTACCAAACAGTGTACAACCAATTGGAGTAACGGTTGATCCGGTTACTAAAGTACCAACTTATACGTTCAATGGGCAGCAAACTAAAACATTTAGTTATGAGGCCAGTTTAGCTTCAAGATGGCAAGCACAATTCGGAATTAGATACATCTTCTAGTGCTCAAAACTTCTTTAAAAGGCTGTCCAAATCTAAGGACAGCCTTTTTTTTTGCTCTTTTGATGCTAAAACTAAAAAAAAGGAAGCTTCTGTTGAATGTAATACTTTACTTCATCAATAAGTCTAAATATTTGATTCCAAGTAATAAAGCTAAGTTAATCCCTGCTATTAATTTGTTAGCTCTAGCAACAAAAACTAGTTTTGCACTTTTTTTATAAGAAGTAGCACTATAATGAACGACAAACCTTGGCTCGATTGGACCTTAACATTTTTAACCGCTGAAAAAAATATATATCTAGCCATTATTTTTATCGGAATTGCCTCTGTACTTTTAGGCGCTCTTTTTTGGGCAATTGCTGTGAATAACAAAGCCTTTGGATTGGCTTTAATATTCTTAGGAGTGCTCGAAATAGGCATATTTGGATACCAATATTTTTCGTATGAAATCAAGGAAACAGAAAAAAATGCTTCCTTAACTCAAAACCCTGCTCAATTTATAGCATCCGAAAAAGTAAGCACTCAAAAAGCAGTACAGTCCTTTATCTGGGTCAAAACGACTTATGCCGTACTGATTTTCCTTTTGGCTCTTGCCATAAGTTATAGTGAACAACCCACTGTAAAAGGTATTTTGATGGCGCTTATCCTTCATTTGGGCTTAGCCATTACTGTGGATAACTTTGCCGAAGACTACACCAAAAGCTACTATCAAAAGCTACAGCAATCAAATTAAAATATTCATAAACCAAGCGTTTATGGATAATCATAAAAGCCTAATCCATTACGATTGGGCTTTTTTATACTCCAGTAAAAGCTCCCACCCACATCTCCCCGAAATTGTTTCAAGGGCTATACTTCAATCTCTATTAGATAAACAAATACCATTACTTCCTCCACGTACCGACAGGTCGCGACCTGTCCCCTTTTTAAACTATCCAATTAGAACCTACTAACAACTCCTTTTAAACCTTAAACCTTTTAACCTTAAACCTTAAAATTTAAACTTTAAACTTTAAACTTTAAACTTTAAACTTTAAACCCTTAAACTATTTAAGTCTTTCAATCTTTCACTTTTTCTATACCTCCTCACTACCCCTCTCTTAATTAGCGAAATTTTTACTACAAAAAGTATGCTGTTGTACTAAAACTTGTATATATTTGAAAACAGTAAAAAGTATCCGTAAATAATTCGGAACTACTTTTAACCCAGAATCCGCATTAGACTTCGTAGCGAAACTGATTTATTCAATAAAAGCAAGAGCTCACGGACTATTTTTGAAGAAGGAATACTTTTGTATTTTGAATTTAAAAATGGGAGTAAGTTCTTGGTTTTGAAGAAGAATTTAGTTGTAGTAGATTTCTAATGCGGAATCTGGGTTTAAATTAATTTGTCTTACGAAGCTAAAAACCTAAAAATCCCCTATTAATCTATAATACTATGAAAAAACTACTTTTAAGTATTTCATTCCTTTTAATTTCAATACTAAACTATTCACAAAATTCAAAAATAACATATGGTGTTCAAGCAGGATTAAATTATTCAACATTCTATGGATATGACATCCCTAAAGATTTAAGAAGAGTATTAGACGAAAAACCGGCTTTTGCATTTTTAGGCGGAATCAATTTTGAATATAAAATCAAAGAAAAAGCAAGTTTAAAACTAGAACTTAACTACGAACGAAAAAGTCAAAAATCGAACAACACTATTGAAATAATGAGTATAGTTGGACCTACTCAAATCTATAATTATACTTCCAAAAAAAATTACGAGTATTTAACATTGCCTATATTGTTCAAGTATTATTTTACAGATAAAAACAGTTTATATATTAATGGCGGTCCATTCTTAGGGTATTTATTAAAATCTAATTTAACAAATGACCTCGACAAATCTGTTGCTTTTTTGGCTAACTCCGAGGAAACAACAAATCAGAACAACAGGACTGATTTTGGAATTGCAATTGGTGTTGGAAAAACAATTGAAATAAACAAAAACAACTCGCTTCATATAGAAATAAGAGAAAATCTAGGTGTTACCAATACCAGTAAAAATAAAGTTTGGGACAACGGAGAGGCAAAAACGAATGCATTGAGTATAATTATTGGTTATTCGATAAATTAAAAAATCAATCATCAACAATAACCGTAAAGGTTAATTGGGCGACACTTTAACCAAACAGAACTTAAGCTTTAAAGACAAATAGTTATGAAAACAATAATTGCAATATTCATCTTTTCTTTTTGTACAATTTCAACATTTTCACAAACAAATAGTGGCAATGAAATAACAGCACAAGGAAGTTCAAGAATAAAAGTGAAACCTGATTCAGCGAATTTGAGAATAACGATAGAAAAGCAAAATCTGATTGAAAAAAATGCTATTAAAGAGCTAAATGAAGAAATTGAAAGGTTACAAAACGCACTTTTTAAAATTGGTTTTACTGAGAAGCATATAAAAATTTCTGATTATAATGTGCGTAGCAATCAAAATGATGAGAACAAAAAAGAATATTCTGCCATCAATATACTGTCAATCAACTTCGCTTTAGACAACAAACTTATAGAAGCATTTTATCAAGAAGTCCAAAATCAAAATATTAAAGACTTAGAAGTAGAATTTGAAACTAAAGTTTCCGAAGAATTAGAGAGAACCGTTAGGGAAAAACTAATTCAAATGGCTATAGCAGATGCTAAAAATTACGCAGAAAACGTTGCAACTACATTAAATGTTAAAATTAAAAATGTAAAACAAGTTTCAAAATTTAGTCCCCGAGATTTTTTTTCAGCATCGGAGAAAGTATCAGAAGTGAAGTTTGACAAACCCATGGCGGCTACGATTCCAAATCCAAAAACTTCTTTTGACAAATTTGAAGTTGAAGAAAAAGAATTAGAGGAAACTATAACTATCGTTTACGAAATAGTAAATAAATAGAAAGCGATCACCCAACCACCGTCTGGCAATTTGAAGGGTTTAGGTAAAATTTAAAGTTGGGTTTGTATTTGCAAAATTTGTGTTTAATTGAAATAAATCGCATTTTAAACCCAACCTGCGTGTAGCGCGGGGACGTCAGGCTGTGAAAAAACTAAGTCAAAAAGAGAAATAATTCGGATACCTGTTGGATAAAAATTTCATACAGCCAATTCTCAGAGACTCCTTTTGAGTTTTTTCACAGACTGACGTTAGCGGTCAGCAGATTGGATCACACAGAAGAAGAAAAAATTATAAGTTGAAACCTGAAAAGTGAAATTTGATTATGTTTCCGCCGTTAGCAAACTTTTAAACAACAGCCGATGAATGCCTTTGATATATTTATGATTCTCTTTATTATAGTTTTTGCAATAATTGGCGCAGTTATTTCTAAAAAGATTTTCAAGTTTTTCATTCTAAAAGATTTCCCTTTTAAAAAAGTCGAGAGCAAACTTAATGAAAATGGTTATTTGCTTGAGAAATATGAAAAAATTAATAAAAAGTCTATACCTCCGAATATCAAATTTGATTCGCAGATTTTTGATTTTGCTAGATTTCCTTTTACAAGTTATTACAAAATAATAGCACTAAACAAAGGTAAAAATAGCAGAGAAATTATATTTTTTAAATTTGATAATTCTGTATTAATATTCGATTCTGATAAATATAATTTTGTTGTTGCTGAATAGGTCAAAAAAGTAGAAGCCTGAAAATTGAAAATTTGAACACAAAATTTTGATCGATTTTTTTCAAATTTGTAAGGTCATAAAGATGTTTCAGACAAAAAAACAACTGAAAATTGGAAAAGACAATTATCATAAATTGGAATGGACAATCGTAATAAATAGAGTGCCGAAACATTAATACACGCTACAAGCAAGCTGGACAATTAGTTCAAATTGAAAATGGCATGGTATTTGAAAGATATTGTTAATCAGAAAATTTGTGCTAATTTAGTCCCAAACCGCGTGTAATACCAGAACGTTACACCTAAGTCCATAAGGAAATCAACTAAACAAATATGACCTATGACTATTAAGAAAAACTTGATACTATTGATCTTCTCTGGAATTATGCTGTCATGTAATTCCGATAATGAGGCTATAGAAAAAACGGAAAGTGTCCAACCGATTGAATACACCTTTGTCAAAATGGAATTTATTAATGCTGAACAAAGTGATCCATCCGAACATTATTTGAACACACCAACAATTATATATTCAAACAATACAAGTCTTGCACAAACCTTTCCATACAATCCATTTAACGGAGTTTATGAAACATCGCAATTCTCAGGATTTGATTCATCCATTATTGATCACATTATCAATTCCCCTATTATTGCTGTCCCAATCAGAACGGACAACAATGTTTACTTGGGAGAAGCTAAATGGCCAATTTCAAACAATACTGAAAGACAACAAACTAGTCTAAACTTAGAAAGAAAAATTCAAATTGATCCAAAAAAGAAATTGACATTAAAAACTAAAATCCATTACTTGAAAATTACCACAAAAACAAGATTGACGATTATCAATAAAAAAGAAAATAAAGAACATGTAATTGAAGGAAAATGGGTTGGAGTTTATCCTATAAATGCTGAGATTGAAACAATCTTTACAGACCTTTAAATGATTCAACTTAAAACTCCTGGGTAAAACAGCTAGAGTTTCGTTGCGTGCAAAGCACAAACAATGAAACCCGTGTTGAACGGAACCGCTCAACTTGCAGTACAATAGGGTTAGCGTTCCTGATGTTAATTATCCCGAAGGGTCGGAATCAAGAGACAAGTCGTCTCTTTTTTATTTGCAGTAAGATGAAGTATGGTGTTGGAATTTTTCACAAACTTACGTTTAGGTATGCTTTGCGACACAAAGGAGAACGCAATCATCTAATGCTGAATAAAGCAAAAACAACGAGGCGATATCATAAAAACTTCACGAAAAAAATCAATCCTATTGCTGTTCTATTTAGATTAATTTTGATATTTTCGAAAAATGATGCGATCAAAAATTCACACTTCGTTTTTTCTTGGCTTACTGATATTAGGAAGTTGTTTCATGGCTTGTGATCGATCAACACCCCAAAAGACAGAAGCAAATCCCCTTACTCCCTATCAAAAATATAGTGATACTGCCGAAGATTTTTACAATAAAGGAGTTTACGACAGTGCCTTTTATTATTACAACCAAATCAAAACGCATACTGACACCAAAAAAGACGCAGACAAATTGGTGTATGTATTGCTCAAAATGGCAGCCATTCAACAAATGCAAGGGGATTACATTGGCAGTGAAGCCACCGCAACCGAAGCGCTCTCGTTCTTTCAAAAAAGTACCGAAGCCCAATACAAAGTAGCTATATACAATTCATTAGGTATAAATTACAAAAGCCTATTTGATTATCAAAATGCCATTCGCTACTACCAAAAAGCAAAGGATCTAGCCGATACGCCTTTGCAAAAAGAAATCATTCAAAACAACATCGCGGTGGTCTATATGGACCAACACAACTATACCAAAGCCATACAGCTATTAACACCGCTAGCCCAATCGCCTATGGCTAAAGAAAACGTAGAACATCAAGGCCGCGTTTGGGACAATTTAGGGGCTTGCTATATGCAAATGCAAGATGCCAGAAGTATACAGTGTTTAAAAAAAGCCTTAGCCATACACCAACAATTACAATACGATTACGGACTAGTAACTACCTATAGCAACCTAGCCCAATATTACAAAAAGAGCCATCCCAAACTAGCCTATACGTACGCAGCACAATCCTACTCAAAAGCCAATGCCATCCAAAGTACCGACGATCGCTTGTCAGCTTTGGCATTACTTATGGAAATGAGTACGCCATCACAAATTCAAAGCTATAGTAAACAATACCTTCAACTCAACGACAGTATCAACAAAGCCAAACAAGTAGCAAAAAATCAGTTTGCCAAAATCAAATACGATGCGACACAAGAACGCAATGAAAATTTGCAATTAAAAGCGGAAAAAGCAGAAAAAGACTTAGCCTTAGCGCAACAAAAATTCAGCAATTACCTGCTGTTTTTTATTCTTTTCCTACTAATGATCTCTGCCGTAATAGTGTATTTCTATCAAAAAAATAAAAGCAAAAAAGAAAAACTAGCCGCTATCTATGAAAGTGAAACTCGGATAGCCAAAAAATTACATGATGAATTAGCCAACGATGTATTCCAAACGATTGCTTTTGCAGAAACGCAAGACTTGCAAAACCCAGTTCAAAAAGAAACCCTCTTGGATAGCTTGGATAAAATTTATACCCGAACTCGAAACATATCTCGAGAAAACAGTCCGATTAGCACTGGAGATTCTTTTGCAATAGCTTTAAATGAAATGCTTTCTGGATTTTCGTCTTCCCATGTACAAGTCATTTTAAAAGGGAGTAACGAAATACCTTGGAACAAAATAGCCGATGAAAAAAAAATTGCTTTGTATCGGGTTTTGCAAGAACTGATGGTCAACATGAAAAAACACAGCCAAGGGTCTCTTGTGGTCTTGCGCTTTGAAACAGCATCCAAAGAGTACGTCATTCGGTATTCGGACAATGGAATAGGAATGCCCAACCCCATTCCCACAAAAAACGGACTTCACAATGTGGAAAACCGTATTCGTGCCATTGGCGGAAGTATTATTTTTGAGCCTATAAACTCAAAAGGGCTAAAAATCAAACTAACGTTTCCTAAATAAAACCAACTATGTTTCAAAAAGTTTTGATTGTAGATGATATTGACTTCAATGATGTAGCAGCAGTAAGTGTACTAGAAAACTTGGGAGTGCCTCAAGTAGACTTTGCCAAATATTGCGATGATGCCTTACTCAAAATCAAAAAAAGCTATTTTGACAATACGCCATATGACTTATTGATTACCGATTTATCTTTCAAATCCGACCATCGTATTAGCTTACTTTCCTCGGGAGAAGCCTTAATCGAAGCGGTTAAAAAATTGTTTCCAGAGTTAAAAATCATTGCATTTTCTATTGAAGATAAATCCTATCGGATCAAAGCTTTGTTTGAACATTATGGCATCAACGGCTTTGTTATGAAAGGCCGCAATACCATGATTGAACTAAAGAAAGCAGTAGAAACGGTTGCTGTCCAAGAAGCCCCCTATTTGCCAGTAGATTTACAACACATCTTTCAAGACAAATTGGTCAACGAAATTGATGACTACGACATACAATTACTAGAATACCTATCGCAAGGAATCTCTCAAGAAGCCATGGAATCCGTTTTGAAACAAGCAGGCATTGCACCAAATAGCAAAAGCACCATCGAAAAGCGCATCAGTAAACTTAAAATTTACTTCAAAGCGCTTAATACAACCCACTTGGTAGCAATCACCAAAGATTTAGGATTGATCTAAAAGGCAACTTTCTTCACTCAAATACTAAAAGCATTTATAAAACGGTTTGTTGAGTCGCCCCATTACGGTTTCCCGTAAGGAAATCGCAGTATAGCCCGTTACTTTTGATACCATTCAAAAATAACACAAAGCTATACCCCTATGCCTACAATACTTCTAACTAAAACTTTAGTATTCGGTTTGCTACTATCGGTTGGACTAAGTTGGGCCAAAGGGAAAATAGTTCAACCCTATTCCAATCAGGTTTATGAAAAATACGGGGCCAACTCACTAGCAAATTGGCAAAAAGATTTCCTATACGCTACCCAAACACCTGTATCGAAAGCATTCCAAACACCCCGCATATTTGCTCCAAAAAAAATAAGTTCTTGTAGAAAACGAAAAGGCAAAGTAGCGCTCCCTATATGAAAACCATAGCAATGTTTACCATGTACGCTCCTCCCTCTTTTTCTGCTTTAGAAAACAACAAAGTGTAATACTATAGCCTTAGTGAGTGCATGGCTTTAACTTAGCAAATCAACAACAATCGATATTCTCCTTCCTTTTCAACGGGAGCTCTATGAACACAGGGCAACACTTGTTGCGTTGGATGATCTACCGCCAAGCGCCATAGATGACCTACTCCTAAATTGATGGGCACGGCATCCGGTTGCGCCTGATAATGCAAATCAAAATAGTTTTCTTTCAAAAAATCATCGAAATCCTCCGAAGAACCTTCATGTAATTCTTTCAGCTTTTTTCGAACATCGGGAAGCAGTATTTTCTGTACTGCCTGATCATTGGGGAGGATATCACTAGCTGCTCCATGATAAGTACATAAATAAGTATCCGTGGCAATTGGAGAACGATCAACATGAAACGAATATACATCTGTCGAGATAAAATCAAATACCTCATCCCTATCATAGCATTTTAAAAGATTGAGTGAGGGAGAAGCACCAAAATCGGTTAATAATTGCAGATCGTCAAGAATAATCGCTCTTGCCCTATTTCCTTTTTCCGAGAGTTGCAGTGCTAATAAATCCTCAGGAAATACCTCTGTGATATTTTCTCTGAGTTGTAATTTACTGACAATTTCCTCGAAATCGCCATTCAAATTTCTATACCAACACAAAGCATTCCTTTCTCCCATAAACGCTGTTTGTACAAGTTCAGAAAAAGAAGAAACCAGACCAATTTGCTTGCTATCAGAGAAAATATTGCTCATACTAATAAAAAAGGGAAGTGATTGAAATGTAAAACAAATGTATAAAATTGTTCGGATTCCCCTAGAACAACAAAATCAATCCGTAGTAAATAGATCATAAATCTCTTGTAAAGTTAACTCCACTACGCATACAACCGTTACCCTAGTATGAAAAGGTCTAGCACACAACAAAGGAAACAACCACTACCTCTGGGTGTAATATGATCCAATAACTGTCGTTGGGAAAAAGTCATTAAGCTAGACATTCAAATTACTTCGATGTATAATTTGTATGTTCAAAAATTATGTCATGTAAACCTACATTGCTTTTTTAGCACTGATACTCCCCTCTTTAGAGGGCTGGGGTGTGTTTTTTTTCTTTTCAAAGGATAATGTATTGCAAAACGAAAAAACGATCGACTTATCGTAATGACATCGCCTAATGTAAAAAGAAAATCAAAATATTAACGCTCTTTTTCGTAATAATAATTTATAAGTTGTCTATATTTGGAAAATATTAATGTAATAAATTACTTCCCTAATTTCATTAATTATGGCTACCTAAAGCACTAAATAGGAAATCATATATTAACATGAAATGGATAGTACAAAACAATTTTTCAACAGTTTAAATGACATTCCATAACAACAGTATCATAGAATAAAGGAAATTAAATGCAATAAAAACATGGTGTCTTATTACCAAACAAATTAGCTATAAATGAAGACTAAATCAAAGTACGCAGCATTACTCCTTCTATTGGGGCTATTGACAACTTCCTGTTATACCGTATATCACGTGAAACCTCAAACCTATAATTATTCAAAAAGTATAAAATTCAAAATTGATAAAATAGAAGAAGGAACCCGAATTGCAACTGGCAATGGGCACTATTATACCAATCGTGGAAACAAATTTGTATTTGTATACTTAACATTAAAAAATGACTTGGATCAAAAACAGCAATTAAATTTTGACAACTTTTTGCTAATAAATCCAAAAACTAGAACAAAACATAAAGTAGAATGGGCTATGATGACCGGAATAATTAATATTTGGGGAAATGTAGACTCTGAAATTGGTAAAGGTGATGAAAAGAAAAGAAAATTAGTCTTTATATATCCATCAGAAGAAAAAGCAGGATGGCTCATGGTTAATGATTCAATAATTGACATCGAATACACCCAATAGCCACATCTACTTACCACAAACCTTTCAATCGCAATTCAACAACAACAATACTTTTGCTAGATCATTTCCCCCAAATACACTAACTAATCATTACAAGGCACCATAGTTATTTACTTTGGGGCGCAACAAAGCAATTTGGATGGTCAAAGTAAGCAATACGATTCCAGCCATAAACGCAAAACTTGTTGCCAACATCCCTTCGTCAGAGAACTTACCCAATAAGGTAGTTACAATTGCTCCACACGCAATTCCTCCTAAATTTAAAATTCCATAGGCTGTGGCTCGGTGTTCCGAAGCTACAAACTGACAAAGGATTGGCATATTGTTGGCATCAAACATACCAAATCCAAAACCAAAACAAAAAGTAGCCAAAACAATGTGCAGCAACGAAGAACCATAGGTAATAAGCAGTAATGCGGGAATCGTTAAACAAAGACCAATGGCACTAGTATACACTCTTCCTTTTATGTTCTTTTGTACCCATTTATCAGATAAAACACCTCCAAACAACACCCCTAATAGAGAAGAAAAAGAAATAGCGATAGTGGCTAATGGCCCCGCTTGTTCCATTGGAATTCCTAACTTTTCAGAGAATAAAGTAGGAAGCCAATTTTTTGTTGCCCAACCAGGTAAACTGATCGTAGCAAAGAAAAAAAGGATCACCCAAAAAGAAACATTTGACAATAACAAGCTCAATCCTTTGAAAACCGAGAATTGACTTGTGGTAGCAGCAGTTGTTATTTGATCAATTGGTATTGCAATGGCTTTTTTCTCTTCTAAACATACCATCAACAATAACGCATAGACAATGCCAATCAAACCAAAGGTGTTAAAGGTGGTTTGCCAAGAAAACACAGCGGCAATAGTCGCACCAAATCCGCCCAATGCCGACCCTAAATAAATGCCCGTCATATGAACGCCAATGGCAAGCGACCTTGATTTTTGTTGGTGATAATCCGCAATTAAAGCAAGTCCTGCTGGAATATATAACGCTTCGCTCACCCCCATTAGAGCTCTTAACCAATACACTTGTTGGTAAGTAGTACAATACCCCATGGCATAAGTCACTACTGACCAAACAAAAAGACTACCAATAATTAACCATTTTCTATTGACCCGATCAGCAACCACCCCCGCTACAGGGCTCATTAAAGCATAAATCCATAAAAAAATAGCCATGAGTCTACCGAAGTTTTCTCCTGAAACAATCTCGGGTATATCGATTTGCATGGACGGCCGCATAGTGGCCAACATCTGACGGTCTAAATAATTTAACAATGCCACGCCCCATAAGAGCCCCACCACAATCCAAGGATAGTATTTTGAATTTTTCATTTGTTTCTTTTTGAGTTAAATTGGTTGTTTTCTCAAAGAAAACCAGAGTCGCTATGAATCCTAAAAAACGGATTCGTAATAACGCTTTAATTTGTAGTCGAAAATAATCTAAGACTAAAACAACCTTAAATAAGATTAGAGGTTGGATTTAAATTGGTCAAAATCTAGTGATGCCACGTCTTCTTGAAAAGAAATAAAATCCTTCGCATTCATATTTTTTACCGGAAGTCTAAATTGTCCCATATCCATCCCAACCAACTTCATATACGACTTCCCTACAGCTATACCACCATATTTACCTAATAAACGAATCATGTCTATGGATTGCTGCTGTAGTTTTCTTGCTTGTGTCAAATCATGGTTATGAAAAGCCGCCATCAGTTCATTGTAAAGTGGAGCTGCATAATTGAAAGTACTCCCAACAGCACCCTTTGCCCCTAGCACCAAGGCAGACAACATATTTTCATCTCTACCCCAAAGCATGTCCAATTTTCCATTTTCATAAGACAAACAACTTTGAAAATCCATAAAATCTTCGTGGGTGTATTTTACACCGACAAAATTGGGCAATTGCTGATCTAATAGTTTAACCAACTCGAACATAGGTAAATTCACTCCCGTCAATACCGGAATATGGTAATAGTAAAAAGGCAGATCTGGTACGCTTTCGGCTACTGCGATACAAGATTGTGCTAACATATGTACATCCGAGGGTTTGAAATAAAAGGGAGCGGTCATAGAAACAGCGTATACTTTCATTTCATTAGCATGCTGAGCCAATTCGATACATTCACTTAAACAGGTTCCCCCTAAAAAAACCATAATTTTAAATTCAGAATCTCCTTGAGTGCATTCGGCCCATGCAGCTGTTATGGCTTTTTTCTCTTGAAGGGTCAAGGAAGCACCTTCTCCTGTTGAACCATTAATAAAGGCACCTTTAACCTTGTTCTTCTTTAAAAAAGCATAGTAACTTGGAATTTTCGAGAGATCGAGTATACCCTTATCATCTAAGGGTGCAAAAGGCGCCGCAATAAGCCCTTCTAAATGTTGTATTTTCATTTTGAATAGTGTTAATAGTTGAGAAACCCAAATCCTATAATCAGGAAGGGATGGCGAAATAGGTAAGGCAAATGAAGTATCAACATACTCCACTTGCCTTAATCCAGACTTAATTGTATGCCTTATTTTGAGTTAAATTTTCATTTTGCCTTAAAGTAGCTTCAGCTAATGGCCAGAGAAGTTTAGAATTTTCATCATACACATTGGTTTGAATCGTTGCAACTTCTTGCGCTATTCTTCCACTGCGAATCAAGGTGAACCAACGACTTCCTTCAAAGGGAAGTTCAACTAAATTTTCATCTAAAATAGCTTGGCGCAATTCTGCTTGGGTAGTAGCTACAGTTCCGGGTAGTCCTGCTCTATTTCGAACATCGTTCAACTGTATTTTAGCTTCGGCAGTTTTGCCTAATTCATTCAAAGCCTCGGCATACATCAATTTAATTCCACCTAATCGGTACACCATGATATTGCTATCAAAAACGCGTTGTGTACCTTGCCCTGCAGATCCAATGTATTTGATACACATATTGGTAGCCCCCAAAGCGTTGAATTTTACAAATGTGGCCGCGGCTCTTAAATCGGTTGCAGGCGCATTAGCATAGGCGTTCATAATTTTATCAGACAATTGATAATACATTTTACCTCCTGTAAAAGGGCCTTGAGCCAATGGAGTCAAATCGGCACCTAAGTTACCTATTTCTTGTGCCCCCATATTGTATTGAATAGCCCAGATGGTTTCGTTATTGTTCTTTACTTTAAAGATATCACCAAAATTACTCAACAAAGAATACATAGGGTTGGCAACGATAGAAGCTGCAGTATTGGCCGCTTCTTGCAAATCTTGATTACCAGTTTTTTCTACTCGTGCCATCCATAGTAAAAAGTCTACTTTTAAAGCACTTACAACTCCCTTAGTAGCTCTACCTCTATCAGATACAGCATTACCATAAGCCGTCGGAACTCTAGACAATGCATCTTCTATATCCTTACGCACTTGAGCAAGTACTGTAGCTCTGGGCGTTCTTTTAGGTTTTAAATCGAGTTTAGCATCATCAATGGCTTCTATAAGCAAAGGTACATCGCCCCAAATTCTGGTTGCCATAAAATAAGAGTATGCTCGTATAAAATAAGCCTCTCCCATTAATTTATCTTTTGTAGCAGCATCCATATTGATATTGGGTATGTTCTTCAAAGCGAGATTGGCCATGTTTATGGCTTGATAAAGATTACTCCAATCAGTACCAATAGTGGTAGGCGTAAGATTATTGGCCCAAACGCCTTGTGCGGTTATACCCGCATCGGTTTGACCTTGTTTGGCCACATCTGATCGTCCGTCGGTCCAGTGAATATAGCCACCAAATTCACTTCGGTAGATTTGCTGAAGTTTATCATAACAACCTATAATTCCTGCTTGTGCATCGGCAGAAGTTTTCCAAAAAGAACTTGAGGTGATAACACTTATGGGTTCTTCTTCTATAAAACTATCACAATTTACAAACATCATTGTGACAATGATAAACCAAAAATATTTTACTGTTTTCATAAATTGATTTTTAAATGTTAAAAAAAACTAGAAGTCTAAACTCAATCCAATAGTAACTGCCTTACTCAAAGGATATAATCCACGGTCGATACCAAACTGAAATCCTCCATTTTGATTGGCGTTATTGTTTTGAGCAATACTCACTTCCGGATCAAAACCAGTGTATTTGGTTAATGTCCAAAGATTGGTACCTCTAGCATAAATTTTCAAACCACTTATTTTTAGTTTTTGTAAAAGAGACTCTGGAAACGCATAAGTTAATGTTACTGTTTTTAATCGAAGAAACGAACCATCTTCCAAGAATCGTGTCGAAGGTCTGTTGACAACTGCATCAGAGTTGTTAGAAGGGTCGTTTAGTACATTCCTAGGAATATCTGTAATATCTCCTTCTTTTTTCCAAGCTCTTAAGTTGTCTTTTAAATAATTAGTTCTATACCCTCTGGATAAATCTGCTCGGAATAAATTAAAAATTTCATTGCCTTCAGAGAATTGAAAAAATGTTTCAAGTGTAAAATTTTGGTATTTAAAGGTATTGTTAAACCCTCCGGTAAAATTTGGAATGGGGCTTCCCGCAATTTTCTTATCTTTAGTATTGATGATACCATCACCATTTTGATCCACCCATCTTACATCACCTGCTTGAGGTACTCCACCATTAACGGTAGATATTTTATCGATGTATCCTGCCGCTTGCGCTTCGGCTGTGGTAGCAAATACACCATTGGACTCATACAGATAAAAAGACCCAAGTGCTTCTCCTTCTCTTAAAATACCAATTACCCCACCAAACAAATAACGCTCCGTTTGCTGAATATCATTGCCGCCTGGTAGTTTTTTTACGCGGTTATTCAAAAAAGAGATATTAAAATCTGAATTCCATGAGAAATCCCCTTTTTTGAGTATCAATCCTCCCAACTGAACATCCACCCCCTTGTTAACCACCTCGCCAATATTGGTTACTAACGATTCAAAACCTGAAGTATTAGGAAGAGCTACTTGAAAAAGCAAATCTTTTGTGTCTTTGATCCAATAATCAGCAGAAAGTGTAAAACGTCCGCCAAAAATTGATACATCGGCACCAATATTAGTTTGTGTTGTGGTTTCCCAAGATAAATCAGAATTGGGTAAACCATTTACTGCCGTTGCAATACCAGCAGAACCGGCATAATTATACCCAGGTAAATACGTGCCTTGTGCAACGAAATTATCAATGTTTTGATTTCCTGTTTGCCCCCAGCTGCTTCTTATTTTTAAATTATCAAACCATGATGACTTCCAAAAATCTTCTTGTGCAATATTCCATGCGGCAGAAACCGAAGGAAAAGTACCATACTTTCTTCCAGAACCAAATCTTGACGATCCATCTGTTCTAACCGTAGCAGCCAAAAGATACTTTCCTTTGTAATCATACTTGGCTTTTCCAAAATAAGAGGCTAACGAATTGGAAGTAATACTAGAGGTAGCTTGCAACAAATTGGCCCCTGCATTAACCGTGTAAACTGCATCCGAAGCTGCATTATTGGAACGAGCTATTAATTGCTCTGTTCGATTACGTTGAAACGAAGCTCCTCCTAAAACACTAATGGTATGATCGGAATTTATCGTTAACTTATAGTTTAAAACATTCTCATTAATCCAACCTAAATCTTGGGTGTAGGCTGCTGCAGATTCTCTGTTGTTGGAAAAAGCCAATACACCAGGAAAAAAATTGTCTTGTCTTAAACTTAACAAATCAGCCGCAAGGTTGGTTCTAAACGTTAAATTGTTTGCGATTTGATATTGAGCAAAAACATTCACATTGGTACGATTGGTTCGCGTATCAAACTTACTCAACTCGGCCACTTGTTTAACATTAGGATAAAAAGGAATACCGGGTGCATAATTGCCTTGACTGTCATAAACTTCTTGTGTAGGAACATTTCTCAATCCTCTGTAAATCACTCCGTTTTGTCTTGGCCCTTCATCGGTTCCTTTTCGATAAGCAAAGGAATAGGCAATATTGGCTCCAAAATTCAACCTATCATTGGCTTTGAAATCCAAATTGAATCTCGAACTCACTCTTTTGTAACCCGTATTGATAATAATACCATCTTGATCAAAATAACCTAAACTTGCTGCATAAGTCACATTATCACTTCCACCTTTAGCAGAAAGATTCATGCTTTTTAACAAAGCTTGTCTAAAAATTTGATCTTGCCAGTTGGTGTTTCCATCTTGAAATTGTGGATTGGTTGTATATACCAAATCCGATCGGTTAGCAAAAGGCAATCCGGCATTTCGCAACATTTCTTCTGACACCTTCAAAAACTCTTCTTTATTTAACAAAGGCAATGTGTTTGTAATACTTTGATTACCTCCATAAAAATCGACATTGAATTTTGTTGGACCACTTTTCCCTCTTTTGGTAGTAATAAGTACCACCCCATTAGAAGCCCTTGCTCCATAAATAGCAGCCTCAGAGGCGTCTTTCAAAACCTCAATAGATTGTATATCGTTTGGATTTAAATCTGCTAATGCATTGGTTCCTACATTTCCATCATAGCGATCAGGACCAATGGCTAGCGACCCAAAACTTCCAGATTTAGAAGGCACACCATCAATTACATACAAAGGATCGCTTCCCGCACCAATTGATGAAAAACCTCGAACTCGTACTTGAATAGCCGAACCAGGTTGTCCTGAATTTTGTTGCACTTGAACACCTGCTAATTTTCCTTGAAAAGCCGATTCTACAGAAGCTGCAGGGCTATTTTTCACTTCGCTCCCACTTATTCTTGATACTGCTCCGGTCACTTCTTTTTTGCGAACCGATTCATATCCTACCACTACTACTTCATTTAATTTGGTAGTATCTTCTACCAAAACAATGTCAATCGAATTGGCACCGTTTACAGCAATTTCTTGTTTCAAATAGCCTACATAAGTCACTACAAGAATAGCATTCTCAGGAGCTGCAATTGAAAAATTTCCATTTTCATCTGTCTTAGCACTGATTCGTTTCCCTTTTACGGAGACGTTTACCCCTACTAATGCCTCTCCACTTTCATTAGTAATTTTTCCTGTTACTTGTTGTTGTATAACGAAGGACGCAGCAATTGAGGGATGATTTTTGGATTCAATTTCTAAGGCACGAGTACTTTTTGCTATTGCTGATGCCGAAATTTGAAAAGACAAAGTGATCATCATAAGACTAGACACACCTTTTATCTTTTTTGCATGACAAATCCTTCCAAAATTTAACGTATTTTTTTGGGTTAAAAAATTCATAATTTCACATTGGTTTGTTAATAAAATATTCCTTGCTTGATTAAATATATTGAATACTAAACCACCCTTGTAACAAGGTTTCCAAGATTGAGTATCAATATGGATTAAAGTGTTTGTTTACTTCACAACTCACCTTAACCGTAAATTCCATTGAATGTATAAGTACACTATACCATAGGCTATAAAATAAAAAGGTTAAAACTAATAGAAGACCTAGGAGTCTATAAAATTCAAGTATATTTCAAGATGTTTTTTCATCAGCAATTGAAAACCTTGCACATCTTTTCTTTTAATGGCTTCTAATAAATCTTTGTGGCTCACCAAATTTTCTTTTGGTATTTCTTTATTGTACTTCTCAAAATAAGTAGTATAGTTTTCATCTACAAACAAAAACACCTTATGAAAAATCTCTTGATATCTTGAAATAAGTTTGTTTTTGGTGATTCGATATAATTTGGTATGAAAATCATAATCTGCAGCCACTGTGAATTTATTATACTCACTGGCAGAAGTAGTCTTGACTAAATTTTCCAATTCCTGAATATCTTCTTCGGTTATATTCTTAAAAATCAAATCTGCACTTCCAATTTCTAACGCCAAACGCAGTCCAAGAATTTCTTTTATACTTTCCAAACTCATCAAAGTAGGCTCAATAACCTTACTCATGCCACCTAACATGTCAGGCTCCGATAAAATCATCCCACGACGTGTTCTACTTTGAATCAACCCCAACATACGAAATCGACTCAAAGCTTCGCGCAAAACAGAACGCCCCACACCAAGCGCTTCGGTCAACTCCAACTCTGTAGGTATAGACTCTCCTGGTTTAATTTTTCTTTCTTTAAAATACCCTAACAATCGTTCTTCTACCAAATCCACCAATGTAGAAGTAGGTTCATTTATCTTAAGACTATTCATTTTGTTTTATTTGTATGACAAATATAACTAATTAAATATAATATAAAAATTTTTAGATAAAAAAATACATATTATTTTTTTAAAGCTAATTAACTGGATTTTATTCAATAAAACGAAACAAAACATAAAATCACTAATTCTAAACTATAGCCAACAACCACAAACCATAAGCTTAATCAGTAAAAAAATCAAGAAAATAAAAAAAAGTTCATCATCAAAAGATAATACACAATCAGAAAACAAAACGCTCCAACCCCAATATTCCTTGTTTGGATAACATTAAAAAAAGAAAACTTCAGGACTCAAATAAAGCCATGAGAACAGCTTATTTTAAGTATAGATAAAGCATAACAAAGCCCACTTTAAAGTATGGATAATGTATAGATAATGTATAGATAATGCATAGATAATGTATAGATAATGTATAGATAATGCATGAATAATGCATGAATAATGTATGAATAATGTATGGATAAAGTATGGATAAAGTATAGATAATGTATGGATAAAGCATGAAAACCCTATTTTAGAAAGAAGCACTTTTCACCAACACCACTTAACTATTCAAGGCCTTAACTTTTAAATACAGAACACTATTCTGCAAACAATTTTAACACCACTCAATCATTACACCCTAACCAATCAAGAGGAGAATCAGTATCCGATATCGCCAAAGCTAATAATTGCTTCAAACTAGGATCCATATGATCAGAATTAGACAATATCACCATACCCAAACGCGCCTCTGGATAAGAAACAAAATAATTTTTCCACCCACTTATATTGCCTGAATGAAAAAAGGCTTTTCCAAACTTCGAATCAAAAGTACCTACCCCTAACCCCCATCCTAAAGCTATAGAATCATTAACCTGAGTAAGCATCCGACTTCTTTCTCCCCATCCTCTTTCGGTATGAATTCGGATTTGTGTATCACACATTTGAGCAATAGCGGAATTTTCATTTTTGCATGCTTTATGTATTGCCATCAAAAAATAAGCATAATCTGTTGCTGTAGTCACTAGCGAACCCGCTGCACGAGACACAGTGCGTTTTTGAGCTTTAGTAGCCTTTTGATCCGAAGTGTGCCCCACCGCAAAATTATTATCAAATTCAGGCTTCCATATCATACTGCTGTACTGCATTTTTAAGGGCCGAAACACCAAATCTTGTATCAAAACATCTAGTGATTTTGACATTCGTTGCTCCATAACAAAACCAAGAAAATTCATTGCCACATTAGAATAATCAAATACTTTTCCCGGCGGAGAAACAATGCGCAAATGATCATCTATTACATCAATACCACTACTATGACTTAAAATTTTTCGTGCAGTTAAAAGCAGAACCCCTTCTTGATCTGCTAGCTCGGCCCATTCCGGAAAAGTTGCCAAAGGAGCTTTTAAATACTGCACAAGCGGCACGTCTAACGCAAAAGACTTTGCATCAACAAGCTTCAAAAAAGCATATGCTACTATGGGTTTAGTAAAAGAAGCACCATAAAGTATGGTTTGCGGATTCATCTTTTCGTTTGTTCTACTATCTCTTACTCCAAAAGATTGGGCATAAACAATTTTATCATCTTGAAACACCGCACAGCTTAGCCCTGTAATTGCAGCACTATCAGCTAGATGTTGTATTTTTTGGGTCAATCTATCAATGGCTATAGTTTTTCCATCGAGTTGTTTGAAGCGCTGAGCCAACACGACAGAAACATCAAATAAACTTACAACAAGCAGTACTATTGACCATTTTAATTTCATATTCACCCAAAATAGTATTAAAAATAACTAATTCAATTCCAAAACCGTAGTGCTTTTTACTTCACTAATCATAAAAGTACTATGCGTACTTCCTATATGTTGTAGCGTGGTCAATTTGGTAACCAAAAATTCACGATAGGCCTCCATGTCTTTAACCATCACTTTTAAAATATAATCATAATCTCCACTTACATGATGACATTCTACGACTTCAGGCAAACGAATTACTTCGCTTTCAAATCGTGTTAAAAACTCACGGGTATGCTGAATCAACTTCAAATGGCAAAAAACAACAAAGCCTTTATCAATCTTAGTATGGTCTACTAATGCCACATATCGGAGTATCACGCCTTCTCTTTCGAGTTTTTTAATCCGCTCGTAAACGGCAGTTACCGACAGATTAAGCAAAAAAGACAACTCTTTATTGGTCTTTTTACTATCGTTTTGTAGTAAAAATAATAATTTTTTATCTATTGAATCGAATGTCATAAAGAATACTTTTTTTTAAAACTTGAAAAATACACAATTGTTTAGAATATAAATCTATAAAAATAATATTAGATAGCAAAATATCCCGTATTTGAAGCAAACTATTGATTTAAAATTGAATATCATCGAAATTTACAAAACAAATATCACTCAATAAAAACGACTTAATCTAACTCAAAAACATTATGGACAATTTCAACCCTGCCGACAACATTCAAGACTTACAATATTTTGGAGAATTTGGAGGTGTAAACCCTTCTATTTCGGATTCTTCCACTTACACTTTTTTATCCGCCAAAACCATGTTCGACACCTTTGAAGGGAACATGGAAGGATGTTACCTGTATTCACGTCATTCTTCTCCAAGTAACTTATATTTGGATCAAGCTATCGCCGCTATGGAAGGAACTGAAGCCGCAAACGTTGCTGCATCCGGAATGGGAGCCATCACACCCACCCTACTTCAGCTATGCAGCCAAGGTGACCACATCGTTGCATCGAGAACCATATACGGAGGCACCTATGCTTTTTTAAAAAACTTTATTCCCAGATTCGGAATTACAACTTCATTCGTAGACATTACCAAACTCGACAAAGTAGCAGCTGCTATCACTTCTAAAACCAAAGTGTTGTATTGTGAAACCGTAAGCAATCCACTTTTAGAAGTTGCCGACATCAAAGCACTTTCGATACTTGCTAAACAGCACAATTTAACATTAGTAGTTGACAATACCTTTTCTCCATTATCTGTAGCGCCTGCCAAATTAGGTGCCGACATTGTGATTCACAGCCTTACCAAATATATCAACGGAAGTAGCGACACGGTTGGAGGGGTAACTTGTGCCAGTAGAGCATTTATCAACAGTTTGAAAAATGTGAATACTGGTGCCAACATGTTGTTAGGTCCCACTATGGATAGTTTACGTTCAGCAAGTATTATGAAAAACTTGCGCACCCTACACATTCGAATGAAACAACATAGTTATAACGCCTTATATTTAGCTGAACGATTTGAAAAAGATGGACTTAAAACTGTCTACCCAGGCCTAAAAAGCCACCCAAGTCATGAATTATATAAAAGTATGATTAACCCCGAATACGGGTATGGTGGAATGATGACTATTGATGTTGGTAATTTAGCCACTGCTAACGCTCTAATGGAGTTAATGCAAAATCGTAATTTGGGTTATCTAGCTGTAAGTTTAGGCTTTTACAAAACCTTATTTAGCGCTCCAGGAAGCTCAACTTCTAGCGAAATTCCACTAGAAGAACAAGCAGAAATGGGATTGACCGATGGTTTAATTCGATTTTCTATTGGACTAGACAACAATATTGAAAGAACCTACCAAAACATGAAACAATGCATGGTAGAACTAGGAGTCCTTTAAAATTATCAAACAAAAAGAGGCTTTTTTCAAAGCCTCTTTTCTTTTAAAACCAAAAAATAAACATTAAATATCAAAACGATCTGCGTTCATCACTTTATTCCAAGCTAAAACAAAATCGTTTATGAACTTTTCTTTAGCATCTGCACAAGCATATACTTCTGCCAATGCTCTTAATTCAGAATTTGAACCAAAGATCAAATCTACTCGAGTAGCCGTCCATTTAACTTCGCCAGTTTTTCTATCTTTTCCTTCAAACACTTGATCCGATCCTGTAACACCAGCCCATTTAGTGTTGATATCAAGAAGATTAACAAAAAAATCGTTCGTTAAAACTTCTTTTTGCTTTGTAAACACTCCATGTTGAGATTGACAACAGTTCACATCCATTACTCTTAATCCCCCAATTAGAACAGTCATTTCTGGAGCAGTTAATGTTAGCAATTGTGCCTTATCTATCAACATTTCTTCGGCTGAAACTGTATACTGTTTTTTATAGTAATTTCTAAACCCATCAGCAACGGGTTCCAAAACGGCAAAAGAATCTACATCTGTTTGTTCCTGAGTAGCATCTGTTCTTCCTGATGTAAAAGGCACCGCCACAGTATGACCACCTCTAGCGGCAGCTCTTTCTATCCCTACATTACCACCAAGGACTATTAAATCAGCTATGGAAACCGATTGACCATTTGAAGAAGCGGCATTAAAATCACGTTGAATTTTTCCTAGTACGTCAAGCACTTTGGCTAATTGTTTAGGATTATTTACTTCCCAATCTTTTTGAGGTGCTAATCGAATTCTGGCGCCATTAGCCCCACCACGTTTATCGGAACCTCTAAAAGTTGCAGCAGATGCCCAAGCAACGGAAACTAATTCTGAAACACTTAAGCCCGATTCTGAGATTTTAGTTTTTAATACTGATATTGATTCATCACTCAATACTGTATGGTTACGAGCCGGTATAGGATCTTGCCAAATTAAAGCTTCTTTAGGTACTTCGGGACCCAGATAACGCTCTATTGGCCCCATATCACGGTGAGTTAATTTAAACCAAGATCTAGCAAATGCATCTGCAAAAAGATCAGGGTTTTCATGGAATTTCCGTGATATTTTTTCATATTCAGGATCAAAACGCAACGCCAAATCAGTGGTAAGCATTATGGGCGTATGACGTTTATTAGGGTCATGTGCGTCTGGAACTGAATCAGCCCCCATACCATGCTTGGGTTGCCATTGATGGGCTCCTGCCGGACTCTTGGTCAACTCCCATTCATACCCAAATAGATTCCAAAAAAAGTTATTACTCCACTTAGTGGGAGTAGTGGTCCAAGCTCCTTCTAAACCACTAGTTATCGTATCACCTCCATTACCTGTGCCAAAAGTGTTTTTCCAGCCCAAATTTTGCTCTTCAATTTCTGCTCCGGCAGGCTCAGGTCCAACATATTTACTTGGATCAGCAGCTCCATGTGTTTTCCCAAAAGTATGCCCCCCTGCAATCAAAGCAACAGTTTCTTCATCATTCATGGCCATACGAGCAAAAGTTTCTCTAATATCTACAGCCGCTGCTAATGGATCTGGATTTCCATTGGGACCTTCTGGATTTACGTAAATCAACCCCATTTGCACTGCCGCCAAAGGGTTTTCTAATTCTCGATTTCCAGAATATCTTTTATCTTCAAGCCATTTCCCTTCTGAACCCCAATAAATATCTTCTTCTGGCTCCCAAACATCTTCGCGACCACCACCAAAACCGAAAGTTTTAAATCCCATGGATTCTAAGGCGCAATTCCCTGCTAAAATCATCAAATCTGCCCACGAAATTTTCTTTCCATATTTTTGTTTTATAGGCCATAACAACAAACGTGCCTTATCTAAATTAGCATTATCAGGCCAACTGTTTAATGGAGCAAAACGCTGTGTACCGGAACCAGCACCACCTCTTCCATCTGCAATACGATAGGTACCAGCACTATGCCATGCCATTCGAATAAAAAAAGGACCATAATGACCATAATCAGCAGGCCACCAATCTTGAGAATTTGTCATCAATTCAAAAATATCCTTTTTCAAGACCGCATAATCTAAACTGTTGAAGGCTGCTTTATAATCAAAATCCAAACCCATTGGATTGGATAAATTTGAATTTTGACGCAGTATAGACAAATTCAACTGATTGGGCCACCAATCGCTATTCTTTGTACCTCCGGCACCACTTTTAGTAACTGAACCACTCGAAAAAGGACATTTCCCACTCTCTTTCAAAGACTGATTGTTATTTTCCATAAATTATTGTTTTTTAGTTAAATACCTTTTACTTGCTAATTTATTTAAGATTAAACTTTTGTTTTTTCAAAATCAATAGATAATAACTATTACCTCATCAAAAAACTCCTTTAAAGTTACTCAAAATCAAACAAATAAGTTGCACCAACTGCATAAAAAATACATTTTATAATAAATGAAAATCAACAAAATGCTTTTATATGGAAAATTCTATTTTATTTTCTCTTTAAAAAATTTAATTTAAAAAAACCTTTCACATTTTATTTAGGATTATAATAAGATTTTATTAAGTTTACGCCACCTAAATCATAAAATAAACTTATTTCAAATATGAAAAGATTACTATTATGGGCTGTATTAGTAGCTAATTGTTCCCTTAGTGCACAAAATAAATTTGGCATTGTTGGCGAACAAAATTGGTTGAACGAGTGGACTAATTTCAAACCTGCTGTAACAGAATATCCTGAAAATGCGGTTTTGTTATCTGGTATAATAGACAAAAATGTTAAATTAGTTAACACTAACACTTACTTACTAGACACTCGAGTATATGTAACTAACAATGCTACACTTACAATTGAACCTGGTACAATCATTCGATGTGGAATAGGTGATATTGATAATTGTGGGGCCTTAGTCATCACTAAAGGTGCTAAGTTAATTGCAGAAGGCACTGAGAAATCGCCTATTATTTTTACTTCAAACAAAATAGCTTCTGTTAGAAAACCTGGGAATTGGGGTGGTATCGTTATTTTAGGCAATGCTCCGGTAAATAAAATTGAAAAAGACAATCAACATTTTTTAAACGGTTTTGGTTTAAATGAAGGGTATTCTTTATACGGAGGAGATAATTCAGAAGATTCCTCCGGAATTTTGAAATATGTTCGAATCGAATATGCTGGCAAAAAAATGCCTGGCACAAAAGAACTCAATGCCTTGACTCTAGCCGGTGTAGGAAAAAAAACCGTATTAGACCATATCCAAGTAAGCTATTCTAATGCTGATGCTTTTCAAATTCTTGGTGGAAATTTGAATTTGACCAATTTAATTTCATTTCGTTCCGATGACGATGATTTTGATTTTTCACAAGGTGCCCAAGCATCAATTAGCAATTGTTTAGCGATACGCCACCCATTTTCATCGGGTTCAGGAAATTCACGTTGTTTTGAAATTGACTCATACGACAAAATTGACGAAGCTGATCTCAACAAAAACTTAACCACTATAAATGCCAAAAACGTAACTTTTGTAAACTTAGAAGACAACTCTCAAGGTTTAGTAAAAGAAGCCATTTACTTGAAAGAAAACAGTGCATTAACTCTTATGAATTCAGCAATTTCTGGATTTTCTACCTTTTTACTTCTGGGTGAAAAAATTGCTTTGAACAATGACTACTTTTCAAAAATATCCTTAAGTAATATATCTTTGAATAGATGCAAAGAAAACATTATTAGTGAAGAACAAAGCTATAATTCCAAGTTGAAATATTGGCCTGATTTAACTTCTTTAGGTTTTGAAATCAACACAACATCTCATCAAGATTATTTTATTTCTACCGATTTTAAAGGCACCCCCGACCTAAGAAAAAAAGATAATTCAACTATTGCCAACAATCACTAACAAAATCACAACAATAAAACCCATTTACCCCGTTTAAGACATGATTTTTAACAAAATTATCTTAAAGCAGAAAATAAAATTTTTAGAATTTATTTGATTAATTCAATTTCATTTATATATTTGCCTCAACAAAAAAAATATGAGAACAATAACAAACAATACTTGGTGGTGGAATACTTTACGTCAAACGTCGTGAACAAAGCTCCTATAGTATTATTTGAACAATTATAATAAAAGGCTTGTCATTCACGACAAGCCTTTTTTTTTTACAATTATTTTTAAAATCTGAAAACAGCTCAACCTAACTATAATAAAATGAAAACATACTTATTAAAAACACATTACAAACAAATCCTTGCCGACACCATAACCCCGGTGAGTGTTTATCTTAAAATACGAGATAAATTCCCCAACAGCTTATTGCTAGAAAGTAGTGACTATCACGGAAACGACAACAGTTTCTCCTATATATGCTGTCAACCTATTGCTTCTATAAAAATAGAAAACGAAATCATTACCAAGCAATATCCAGATGGCACCTCCGAAGCTATAAATATTGATGCCTCAACAAATATTCCAGCAATCATTCAATCTTTTTCGAATCAATTTCAATCGCAAAAAAATGATTTCAAGTTCATTAATAATGGTTTATTTGGTTACATAGCGTATGATGCTGTACGTTATTTCGAAAAAGTAAGTATTGCCAAAAAAGAAAACAGCAATTCTATACCAGATGTATATTATGCGGTGTATCAAAACATCATTGCCATCAACCATTTCAAGAACGAAGCCTATATTTTTAGTCATAGTTTGGATGGCAAAAACAACATCGCTGAAATCGAACAACTCCTGCAATCCCGAAATATAGCAACCTATAAATTCTCAAAAGAAGGCGAAGGTTTTTCCAATCTTACGGATGAAGAATTCAAACACAACGTAGCATTAGCCAAAAAACATTGTTACCGTGGCGATGTGTTCCAATTGGTCTTGTCAAGACGTTTTACACAAGGTTTCAAAGGAGATGAATTCAATGTGTATCGTGCTTTGCGAAGCATTAACCCTTCCCCCTATTTATTCTTTTTTGACTATGGTGATTTCAAACTATTTGGTTCTTCTCCCGAAGCTCAGATTATTGTAAAAAACAGAAAAGCCGAAATTCACCCTATCGCCGGAACTTTCAAACGAACAGGCGATGATGAAAAAGATGCTGTTTTAGCCAAAGCCCTTTCTGAAGATAAAAAAGAAAATAGCGAACATGTGATGCTCGTAGATTTAGCCAGAAATGATTTGAGCCGCAACGGACATGACGTTCAAGTAGAGAAATACCGTGAGGTGCAATTTTTCTCCCATGTGATTCATTTAGTTTCCAAAGTTACAGGGTATTTACACGAAAAAGCCCTAACATTACAAGTGGTCGCAGATACCTTCCCTGCTGGAACCTTGAGTGGTGCTCCAAAACATAGAGCGATGCAATTGATTGAAGATTATGAAAAAACCAATCGTGCTTTTTATGGAGGTGCCATCGGTTTTATGGATTTTGAAGGCAATTTTAATCACGCCATTATGATTCGAACTTTCTTGAGCAAAAACCATCAATTGCATTCGCAAGCAGGTGCTGGAATCGTAGCCAACTCAGATGAAGAAAGCGAAATGCAAGAAGTGTATAACAAACTTAGAGCCTTAAATACGGCATTGGATTTGGCAGAGAAAATTTAAAACAAAATTAAAACAAATTTAAAGATTTAATAATTTAAGAATTTAAAGATTGTAGAAACATCATTTTTTTCAATCTTTAAATCTTTCAATTTTTCAATAAAAAAAATGAAAAAAATACTAGTCATAGACAATTACGATAGCTTCACTTACAACTTAGTACATTATTTAGAAGATTTAGATTGTGAAGTAACGGTGTACCGAAACGATGAATTTGATTTGGATGAAATCGCTCATTTCGACAAAATTTTATTATCGCCAGGACCTGGTATCCCTGACGAAGCAGGCTTGCTCAAAGCAGTGATACAAAAATACGGTCCCACCAAAAGCATTTTTGGGGTATGTCTTGGTCAACAAGCCATTGGAGAAGTCTACGGCGGTACTTTGTCCAATTTAGACAAAGTATACCACGGAGTAGCCACAACAGTAAAAACTATTGTAAATGATGAACTCCTTTTTGATGGATTGGAAGCAACATTCGAAGTGGGGCGCTACCACTCTTGGGTGGTCGATACAAATGTACCCGATGATTTAGAAATCACATCCATAGACGAAAACGGCCAAGTGATGTCGTTACGCCACAAAACCTATGATGTTCGCGGCGTACAATTTCATCCTGAAAGTGTCTTGACCCCTGACGGAAAAAAAATGTTAGAGAATTGGGTGAAAAAATAGTAGGCAGTCATCAGTATTTAGTAGGCAGTCCTACTTAAATCAAAAAAGAAGAATCTTAGTTATTTACAAACCTAGTATTTCATAAAAATGAAAAACATATTAAACAGACTCATCAATCATGAAATGCTTTCGAAGGAAGAAGCAAAAAATGTATTGATTAATATATCCAACGGAAGTTATAATCCTAGTCAAATTGCCTCTTTTTTGACCGTTTATATGATGCGTAGCATTAGCATAGATGAGTTAGCTGGTTTCAGAGAAGCATTATTGGATTTGTGTATCAAAGTAGATTTATCCGCCTACAATGCCATTGATTTATGTGGTACAGGTGGCGATGGAAAAGATACCTTTAACATCTCCACTTTGGCTTCCTTTGTTGCGGCGGGTGCAGGAATAAAGGTAGCCAAACACGGGAATTACGGAGTGTCTTCTATTTCTGGTTCCAGTAATGTACTCGAAAAAATGGGCGTTCAATTTAGTAACGACGCCTCATTTTTAGAAAAATGTATTGACCAAGCTGGTATTTGTGTGTTGCACGCACCTCTTTTTCATCCTGCTATGAAAAATGTAGGCCCCATACGAAAAGAACTGGCCGTAAAAACCTTTTTCAATATGTTAGGCCCGATGGTCAATCCTTCTTTTCCTAAAAATCAATTGGTAGGGGTTTTCAATTTGGAATTAGCCAGAATGTATGGCTATTTGTATCAAAACACCGAGGTGAATTTTACTATCCTTCACGCACTCGATGGCTACGATGAGATTTCATTAACCTGCCCTACTAAAACAATTACCAAAACAATGGAAGGGATGCTGCATCCGACTGATTTTGGTGTGTCCCTTTTATCTCAAAACGAAATCGAGGGTGGAAAAACCATCGAAGAATCAGCTGCTATGTTTCTGTCCATTCTTTCAGGAAAAGGAACAGAAGCCCAAAACAATGTGGTTTGTGCCAATGCTGCTATGGCCATTGCAACCGTTACTCAATGCACTCCTTTAGAAGGATTTCAAATAGCGAAAGAAAGTTTGCTGTCTGGTAAAGGCTTGGTAGCTTTGAACAAACTAAAAAACATAAGCCCCCCAACCCCCAAAGGGGGAGCAATTTAAAATAGTAATGAAAAATTAATTAGAAAACAAAAAGGAACCCAACTCGCCCAACAGTTCCCCCTTCGGGGGTTAGGGGGCTTATAAGTTATGAACATCCTAGATAAAATCATCATCGATAAAAAAAGAGAAGTCCTTCTCAAGAAATCCATTATTCCTGTTTCGCAATTGGAAGCCTCGGTGTTTTTTGAAAAACAGACGATTTCGCTTAGCCAAAAATTAAAAGAAAGTCCTTCTGGAATTATTGCCGAACACAAACGTCGTTCGCCTTCCAAATCCATCATCAATAATAATTTTACGGTTGAAGAAGTAGTAAAAGGCTATGAAAATGCTGGTGCTTGCGGCATTTCGGTACTAACCGACGGTAAATATTTCGGGGGTTCGCTAGACGACTTGCTTTTGGCTAGAGCCTCGGTAAATCTTCCACTTTTGCGAAAAGAATTCATTGTAGACGAATACCAAATCCTAGAAGCCAAAGCCCACGGAGCCGATTTAATCCTACTCATCGCAGCAGTTTTAACTCGTGAAGAAATTCAATCGTTATCCCAATTTGCTAAAAGTTTAGGACTAGAAGTTTTGCTTGAAGTGCATAATTTAGAAGAATTAGAAAAATCGATTATGCCCACACTGGATATGATTGGAGTAAACAATCGCAACCTCAAAACCTTCGAAGTGAGTTTGGATTTTAGCAAAGATTTAGCCTCCAAAATTCCAAATGATTTTGTCAAAGTATCCGAAAGCGGCATTTCGACTGTTGAGGCCATTCAAGAATTAAAACCCTACGGATACCAAGGCTTTTTGATTGGAGAAAACTTTATGAAAACAGATAACGCAGGCGAAGCTGCCACTGATTTTATAAAGAAAATAGCCCCCTAACCCCCGAAGGGGGAGCAAACCAATAAGTTACTAGCAACTAACCACTATTGTTATGAAACCAAAAACAAATCAGCATTCAACATCCGCACAAGAACTCCCCCTTCGGGGGATGGGGGGCTTTGGTCTTAAAATCTGCGGTATGAAATACCCTGATAACATACTCGAAGTAGCAGCCCTCCTACCCGATTATATGGGATTTATCTTTTGGGAAAAATCGGCTCGTTATTTTGAAGGACCGTTGCCTGAGTTACCCAAATCTATCAAAAAAGTGGGGGTTTTTGTCAACGAAAAAAGTGACATCATCCTAGACAAAGTAGCTCAATATGATTTACAAGCCGTACAGTTGCACGGACAAGAATCAGTAGCTTTTTGTTTGGAATTAAAAAATAAATTAGGGACTAGTGTCGAAATCATCAAAGTATTCTCAGCAGAAGAAACCTTTGATTTTAGCCTATTAAAACCCTACGAGCCTGTTTGCGATTTCTTTCTTTTTGATACCAAAGGCAAATTACCTGGAGGCAACGGAACCACTTTTGATTGGACCATTTTACAAAACTATCCTTCCTCAAAACCTTTTTTCCTTAGTGGAGGTATCGGGATTGACGAAATCGCAGCAGTAAACGAAATCTTGAACACCCATTTACCCCTTTACGCCATAGACGTAAATAGTAAATTTGAAATAGAACCTGGGTTGAAAAACATTGAAAGATTGAAAAATTTAAAAATTAAATTAACCGATGACTCTAAAAATTAGATTCATCTTAAAAATATATTTAAAATGTTATACCACGTAAACGAAAAAGGCTATTATGGTCAGTTTGGAGGAGCTTACATTCCAGAAATGTTATATCCTAACGTAGAAGAATTGCGCCAAAACTATTTGGACATTACCGCTACACCCGATTTTAAAGAAGAATTCAACCAACTATTAAAAGATTATGTTGGGCGTCCAAGCCCATTGTATTTTGCGAAGCGATTGTCTGAAAAATACAAGACCAAAGTCTACCTAAAAAGAGAAGACCTCAACCATACAGGCGCGCACAAAGTCAACAACACGATTGGACAAATTCTAGTCGCCAAAAAATTAGGCAAAAAACGCATCATCGCCGAAACAGGTGCGGGTCAGCACGGCGTGGCTACCGCTACCGTTTGCGCCTTAATGGGATTAGAATGCATCGTTTATATGGGCGAAATCGACATTGCTCGTCAAGCACCCAACGTGGCTCGAATGAAAATGTTGGGTGCTACCGTACGCCCTGCGTTATCAGGTTCACGTACGCTAAAAGACGCCACTAACGAAGCCATCCGCGATTGGATTAACAATCCCGTAGACACACATTACATCATTGGCTCTGCCATTGGACCGCACCCTTATCCTGATATGGTTACCCGTTTTCAAAGTGTCATTTCCGAGGAAATCAAATGGCAATTAAACGAAAAAGAAGGTCGCGAAACCCCAGACTATGTCGTTGCTTGTATTGGTGGCGGAAGCAATGCTGCTGGAACATTTTACCATTTCTTAGACCAAAAAGAAGTCGGCATTATTGCCGTAGAAGCCGCTGGAAAAGGCGTCGATTCGGGTCATAGTGCTGCTACGAGTAAACTAGGTAAAATGGGAATTATTCACGGTTGTAAAACCCTGTTGATGCAAACCCCAGATGGGCAAATTACGGAGCCCTACTCTATCTCGGCTGGGCTAGACTATCCGGGTGTGGGACCTATGCACGCGCATTTGGCTGAATCTGGTCGTGCCGAATTCTATTCCGTTACTGATGATGATGCGATGGCGTTTGGACTCGAATTGTGTAAACTAGAAGGCATCATTCCCGCCATCGAAACCTCGCACGCCTTGGCTATTTTCAAACAAAAACAATTCAAACCCTCAGATATTGTCGTGATTAGCCTTTCAGGACGAGGAGATAAAGATTTAAATACGTATATTGACTACTTTAAATTGTAGTAGGGCGTTTCCACAAGGGTCGGGCTGTACGCTATATCTCTAGGGGCGAACCCCGCCCCTAGAGGATGCCGCTCCCATCCCTAACGCAAACCCTGCATGACCAGAAATGAAGTAGTCATTAACACCAAAACACCATGCAAAAATTATTCACCTACGGCACCTTACAAAATCCAGATGTTCAAGAAGAACTCTTTGGACGAATTTTAGTGGGAAAACCAGAAACCTTAAAAGGATATCAATTGAAAGAAATTCAAATTGAAGAAGAGTTTGGATTGGTGAGTTACCCCATTATAACCGAAACACACAACCCTAACGACACTATCCACGGTATTGTTTATGAAATTTCTGCTACCGATCTACGTCAAGCCGATTTGTATGAGGGGGTCTACTACAAACGGGTGGAAGTACATTTACAATCCAACCAAAAAGCATGGGCCTACACTTTAGCACAATAAAAAAAAATTTTTAAAATCATCATGAATCGTATACATCAAAAATTACAAGAAGATAAAAAAATATTGTCCATCTATTTTTCTGCGGGCTATCCTAATCTAAACGATACTGTACAAATTATTCAAGATTTAGAAAAAAATGGCGTCGATATGATCGAAATCGGATTGCCTTTTAGCGATCCTTTGGCCGATGGTCCTACCATTCAGGCGAGTTCCACTCAAGCCTTGCACAACGGCATGACCACACAAGTATTGTTTGATCAACTAAAAGACATTCGAAAAACAGTAAGTATTCCACTAGTGATTATGGGGTATTTTAATCCGATGCTACAGTATGGTGTGGAGCCATTTTGTGCAACATGCGCCGAAATAGGAATCGATGGATTGATTATTCCTGATTTACCTGTAGATGTATATGCTGACGAATACAAAGCAATTTTTGAAAAATACGGTTTAAAAAACATCTTTTTAATCACGCCACAAACTTCAGACGAACGCATCCATTTTATCGATAGTGTTTCGGATGGTTTTATTTATATGGTAAGCTCGGCTAGTGTAACAGGTTCGAGTGCCGGATTTGGAAACACACAAGAAGCGTATTTCCAACGCATCGCGCAAATGAATCTAAAAAATCCTCAAATTGTTGGTTTCGGTATTCACAATGCCGAAACTTTTGAGCAAGCCACTCAATTTGCCAAAGGAGCCATCATTGGCAGTGCCTTTATCCACTATTTAAAGGAAAATGGGACTCGTGACATTGCAACATTTGTAAAATCGATTCGGAACTAATATTTAAAATAAGCTAAAAAATGAGTACTGCAAAACATTCAAAATTTGTAGTACTCTTTTCCTCTTGATTTTCCTCTACCAAGAACAGATATTTATTTCAAACTGTATTCGTTTGAGTGACCTTTTAATTTATAATCGAAAGTTTGTTTTTTTGACATTTCTTTAACCCAAATCCAATGAATCAGGTGAAATTTTCATAGGACATCCAATGCAAAACCCAAAACAGAGCAAATTAAAACAACGAGCATTACTTTCATCTCTGTCGAAGAAATTAAACTACTTAACAAGATTGAAGTTTTATAGAAAAATAAAAAAAGGACACTTTATTAAGTAAACATCACAAGCAACCTCAACCTTATTCTTTTCATTTCCAAACCTTTATTCAATAATTATTCTTAAATTTATAGTGCTTAAATTCTCTTTATACTAAAAGAGAAACAAAGAAACTTAAATAGTAAGAACAATGGCTTTTGTAGATTATTATTCCATTTTAGGTGTTGAAAAAAATGCCTCTGAGGCTGATATCAAAAAAGCGTATAGAAAATTAGCGCGAAAATATCATCCTGACTTGAATCCTAACGACAAAGAAGCCGAGCAAAAATTCAAAGCCCTTAACGAAGCCAACGAAGTTTTAAGCCATCCAGAAAACAGAAAAAAATACGATCAATATGGCGAAAATTGGCAGCATACTGACGAAATCGAAAAAGCGCGACAACAACAACAGTATCAATATGCCAAAAGTTCTCAAAATGATTTTGACAACTATACTAGCCAAGGAGAGTATTCGGATTTTTTTGAATCGCTATTTGGAGGTGCTCAAAATAGTAGGAGAAGAAATACAGGGTATAAAGGCCAAGATTATAATGCTGAGTTGCATTTGGAACTCAATGACGTGTACACTACTCATAAACGCACACTCAACATTAATAGCAAAAACATTCGGCTAACCATACCAG
>NZ_JBUYSY010000006.1:0-170819 GCF_055231795.1 Flavobacterium riviphilum | reverse complement strand
TAGAAGTTAGAAGTTAGAAGTTAGAGGTTAGAAGTTAGAAGTTAGAGGTTAGACGTTAGAGGTTAGAGGTTAGACGTTAGCCCTTTGACTGTACTTCGACTTCGCTCAGCATAAACTACTCAGGGTGACGAAGAAAAAGATAGAAGTTGGAAGTGTAAGGATTAGAGATAAAAAAAGAGGCTTACGCCTCTATTTTGTTGTATTCTTATTTCTTTAATCGGGGTTCAAACAACAAGCAAACGGGTTCGCAAACAGCGATTCGTTTTTCGGTATCGGTTAATTTTCCAGAATTTTTATCCCTTCTGAACACCACCACTTCATTGCTTTTTTGGTTGGCTACCAATAAAAGATTTCCCGTTGGATCGATGGTAAAACTACGCGGACCAACCCCCAAAGTACTTGTCGTATCAACCCATTCTAATCGACCATTTTTCAATACTTTGAAAACAGAAATCGTATTGGCTTGTGCTCTGTTGGTGGCATATAAAAACTTACCGTCTGGAGAAAGTCCAATAGCCGCTGCACCAAAATCGCCTTGATAGTCCCTAGGCATCACCGAGGTATCTTCAATCAACTTCAATTCGCCTTTGATGAAACTAAATACAGACAGCCCTCCGTCCAATTCATTTAATACATAAACCGTTTTTCCCTCTTCATCAAAAGTTAGATGACGTGGCCCTCCACCTGCACGTACACTGACACTTCCTTTAAAGGTTAAGATGTCTTTACTAGCATCGGCATTGTATTGGTATACATAAATTTTATCTGTCCCAAGATCTACCGCTAACACATACTTTTTATCAGGAGAAAAGGCTACCATATGCAAGTGGGCACTTTCCTGACGTGCCGTATTTGGGCCATTGCCCGAAAACTGAATCACTTGTTTGGCATCGGTGATACTACCATCGGCATTTTTAAAAAACACCGTAATGTTCCCTCCAGAATAATTGGCCGTAATGACGTTTTTATCATCGGTAATAATATGACACGGATTGGCTCCTTGTGTAGCTTGCTTGTTCAACACTATCATTTTACCCGCTTTACCATCGTAGCTAAAGGAAGTTACCGTACTATTGGCTCCTGTTTCGTTTACCGCATATAAATATTTGTTGTCTGGCGACAAGGCTACAAAACTAGGGTTCTGAATGTTGACCGTAGTACCATGCAATAAGGAATTGCCCGATATCACATCGAATTTATAATTATAAATCCCTTTATTTTCGCAAGATTTTGTATAAGTACCTACTACTAAATGATATAAATCCTGTTGTGCCTGTGCCGTCGTACAAAACACACTTAAAGCCAATAAAATAAATTTTATCTTCATCTGTCTATTTTTTTTTTACAGGAAAATGGAATGTCAAAAACATTACCCAATGGGTTAATGATTCTTTCGTGGACGTTGCATTGAAATCCTTTTTTGAGGCGCGAAAATAAACAATAATTTATAATCTTAACCTTAGGAACCCATTTGTTTTTGGAGGCTTTTTTTCGGCTACGTTTAAGAGAAGTGAAGAGTGAAGAGTGAGAAGTGAGAAGTTAGCCCTTCGTCTTCGCTCAGGGTGACGGGTAGAAGTGAGAAATTAGATATTAGATATTAGAAGTGAGAAGTTAAAAGTGAGAAGTTAGAGGTGAGAAATTAGCCCTTCGACTTCGCTCAGGGTGACGGGTAGAAGTGAGAAATTAGATATTAGATATTAGAAGTGAGAAGTTAGCCCTTCGACTTCGTTCAGGGTGACGGGTAGAAGTGAGAAGTGTGGGTTAGCGGTTAGCTATTAGCTTGGGGTTTGGCGTTTTTTTTAGACAAAAAAGATGCTTTGGGCATAGATTTGCTACTGATTTCAAGCATCGGGTGCGTACCCTTGAAACTAGACTCTAAACTTTCAAAAAAATCTCATAAAAACATCGTTCAAATTCGTATTTTTGAATGGTGATAACTATGGGTAAACCACCTTTTGTTCCATAGCCACTCCATTTTATATCCAAAGCCAGCCATAGTATGCAGTTTAAACATCCTGAAATTTTATACTTTTTATTTTTTCTGTTGGTTCCCCTTTTGATCCACTTGTTTCAACTCAGGCGATTTAAGACGGAGTATTTTACCAATGTTCGCTTTTTACAACAGCTATCCGTTGAATCCAGAAAAAGTTCCAAAATCAAAAAACGATTGCTATTAGCGAGTCGGTTACTCTTGTTATTTTTTCTGATTTTAGCCTTTGCCCAACCTTTTTGGGAAGACCCTACTAGATCAAAAACAACTAAAGAATTGTATATCATCTTAGACAATTCATTCAGCATGCAAGCCAAGGGCAATCGCGGCGAGTTGTTACAACGAGCCATACAAGACCTGTTAGAGAATACCCCTGCTAATGCCACTTTTTCATTGCTCACTAACGAAACTGCCTTTTGGCACACCGACAAAGCTTCGATACAAAAAGAGTTGCAACAACTTCCCTATAGCGCCACAGCATTTGATAGTCAGTTGCAATTACAAAAAATATATGCTACCCATAAAACCGCTCCTAAGGAGATTCTCATCATCACTGACGGATTAGAACCCGCCGTTTCAAAATGGATGCCCCTTCCCAAAGAAGATCAGGTATTTTGGATACAGCCAGAGGCAGAGCACACTAAAAACATAAGTATTGACAGTGTGTTTGTAGCTCCCACTTCGGAAGATTTCTATGATTTGACGGTACAACTACAAGGCTACGGACAAGATCAATCGCCCGTTGCTGTTGCCATCTACAACGAAAATCAGTTGGTAGCCCAATCGATGATACGAATGGATGCCCCCAAAAAAGCGGTACACTTTACGTTACGACAACAACCGTTTCACGGTTACGCTAAACTGACCCATACAGGCTTGCCCTATGATGACACCTACTATTTTAGTCTTGCCGACAAACCCAAAACCCGCGTATTGTGCCTAGGCACAGCCCAAAAGAATGAATTCTTAAGTCGGATTTTCACGTCTGACGCCTTTCAAATGGTCTCCTCTGAACTCAAGACCTTAGATTACAACCTCATAGAACAGCAAAACACCGTAGTGCTTAACGAATTAGACGTGCTTCCGCAAGCCCTACAAACTACCTTACTTTCCTTTGTTACAAAAGGAGGGAATCTTATTATTATCCCCTCCCTAGCCACTCCCTTGGAATCCATGAATAGTTTTTTGAAGCGCTTTGGACAGTTGCAACTGCTCCCCATGGCACCTCAATCAAAACCTATCAGCACCATTCATTTCAACCACCCGCTTTTCAAAGGCGTGTTTGAACGTAGTGTCCGCAATTTTGAATACCCAAAAATCGAACAAGGTTTTGCCTTGAACAGTCGGTATCCAAGTGTACTCTCCTATGATGACGAAAGTGTATTTCTGACTGCCCTCTCCAAATCAAATGGCCGTGTATATGTGTTTGCCGCTCCCATCAATACAGTGAATTCCAACTTTCAGCAATCGCCTTTGATAGTTCCTGTATTTTATCAAATGGGTATCGACAAGCAAACTACTGCTATGCGCGCTATTACCATAGGTGATGATCGTCCCTATTGGGTCCCCGCAGCCTTAGATCAATCAGGTGTTTTGCAAGTGAAAGGTTCTACCGAATCTTTTATCCCCTTACAACAACTGGCCGATGGAAAAGTACGTTGTCATTTTGGGGCCTTGCCTAAGCAGGCGGGTAACTATTCGATTTACCACAAAAACAAAGCCTTAGATCGTTTGAGTTTCAACTATGCCCGAACAGAAAGTGATCTTACCACACGTCCCATTGCTGTTCCGAGTCATTTTAAAACCGAAAACAGTATAAAAACGGTGTTTCAAACCTTAGAAACCGACACCACAGATTCCTATCTTTGGAAATGGTTTCTTATCTTTGCCCTAGCCTTTTTATTGATAGAAATGGCCATCATCCGATTTGTAAAATAAGTATAATACTGAGCTCACTCCATGAAAATCCTACTTAAATCCGCTACTATTCTTGACAGCAAAAGCCCTTACCATCAAAAAGTTATGGATGTCTTAATTCAAGATGGTCTCCTTCAAAAAATAAGCCCAAACCTAGAAGATGCTGAAGCTCAAGTGCTTCAATTTCCAAATCTTCACCTATCTACTGGCTGGTTTGACAGCAGTGTCTCGCTCGGGGAACCTGGATTTGAAGACCGAGAAACCTTAGTACATGGGCTGGAAGTAGCTGCCAAAAGTGGTTTTACAGGTATCGCACTTCAACCCAATACTTTTCCTGTTATTGACAATCAAGCGCAAATACATTTTGTACAACACAAAGCCCAAAATACACTTACCGCCCTTTATCCAATAGGCGCTTTGACCGTAAATAGTGAGGGAAAAGATTTGGCCGAATTATACGATATGAAAAATTCGGGTGCAATTGCCTTTGGTGATTATAACAAAAGTTTAGAAAATGCCAATTTGCTAAAAATAGCTTTACAATACGTACAAGATTTTGATGGTTTAGTTATTGCTTATTGCCAAGATGAAAAAATTAAAGGCAACGGATTGGTTCATGAAGGTGTTGCCGCCACCCGTTTAGGACTGAAAGGCATCCCGAGTTTGGCCGAAACGCTTCATATTGCTAGAAACCTCTTTTTATTGGAATATACTGGTGGAAAACTACACATTCCTACCCTGTCTTCGGCCGAGTCTGTAGCTTTGATTCGCGAGGCCAAAGCCAAAGGACTAGCCGTAAGCTGTAGTGTAAGCGTACACCATTTGGTGTTGACCGATGCCGTGTTGGATGGCTTTGACACGCGATACAAAGTAAGCCCGCCATTGCGAAGCGAATCCGACAGGCAAGCCTTACTTGCTGGTGTGCTCGATGGCACTATCGACGTGATTACTACAGACCACAACCCCATCGATATTGAACATAAGAAAATGGAATTTGACACCGCCAAAAATGGCACGATAGGATTAGAAAGTGCTTTTGGAGCTTTACTCAACGTGTTACCTTTAGATGTAGTCATAGAAAAACTGACTTATGGCAGAACGCTTTTCCAAGTCGACACCCCTAGTATCGTTGAGGGACAAAAGGCCAATGTAACCCTTTTTACACCTGAGGGAAGTTCCGTATTTACCAAAGCTTCTATACTTTCCAAATCCCAAAACTCGGCCTTTTTAGGACAAGTGCTCCAAGGCAAAGTGTATGGATGTATCCGTGAGCATCAAATGGTTTTATCTTAAAAAATTATAAAAATGATAGTTACTAAAGAAGGAAAAAACATTGCTATAGTAAGTTACCTTACGATTATTGGCGCCGTCATTGCCATTTTTATGAATACAGAAAAGAAAGATCCTTTTGCCTCATTTCACATACGTCAGGCGCTAGGTATTTTTGCTTCCTTTTTTTTAATTGGGTATTTCATTGGCTATTTTGATAGTTGGATGATTTCTTCTGCTTTTTATCTTTTTTATTTTGTGCTATGGATTTATGGTTTCATTGCTGCTTTACAAGGAGAAACCAAAGAAGTACCACTTTTGGGCGCGCAATTTCAAAAGATTTTTAAAAATATTTGAGGTTAGAGGTTAGAAATTAGAAGGCAGAAATTAGAAGGCAGAAATTAGAAGTTAGCCCTTCGACTGCGCTCAGGGTGACGGTTAGATGTAAGAAATTAGAGGTTAGAAATTAGAGGTTAGAAGTTTAAGTTTTAAGGTTACGGTTATCAATAAAAATTACCTTTTTAAGAGCTACTTCAGATTTTATTCTCTCTTTGGTTTGCTTCTCGTTGAGGAAATTCCTTCATTGTTGGGAAGACAAATGGAACGAGAGTAGCCTACAGCAGTTTGGGAATAATCCTTATTAACCACAATACACATAAAGAAAAAAAAGATTGCTTTCAGAAGTTTCTGCTTCAAAAGGCATTGTAACGGATAATTTCATGGCACGAAAAAAGTAGGTCAACGCTTTGTTACCGACTGAATCGTGCTTATTTTTGCACGAATCCAAGGTCGGAACTATTTTTTTGCCGACACCTATTTATTAATCCATTCCATATTATTCTTGTATGAAGCTATCGCTAGACTATAAAATAAAAGAACCTACTGTCATCTTACCCCAAAATCCCGTATTGCTATTATTGCATGGATACGGCAGTAACGAGGCCGATTTGTTCTCCTTTGCCCCTGAACTCCCCGATCATTATTATATCATATCTGCACGAGCGCCATTTGACTTACAATACGGTAGCTATGCTTGGTATGCCATTAATTTTGATGCCGATCAAAACAAATTTTCCGACAACGAACAGGCTCGTGCTTCACGAGATTTGATTGTTACTTTTTTAGAAGAATTAAAACAACAGTATCCTATAGATCCCCATCAAGTCACCCTAATCGGATTTAGCCAAGGCGCCATTTTGAGCTATGCCGTCGCTTTGTCGTATCCCGAAAAAATAAAACAGATTGTCGCGATGAGTGGCTACTTGAATCCGGAGCTATTGACCGAAGACTATTTAAAAAACGACCTTCATAGGTTGCGTGTTTTTGCCTCTCATGGCACCGTAGACCAAGTAATCCCTGTAGAATGGGCCAGAAAAACGGCACCGTTTTTAGAAAAACTTGGGGTAGCAGTTACCTACAAAGAATACCCAGTAGGTCATGGGGTTTCGCCACAGAATTTTTATGATTTTAAGCAGTGGTTGTAAGAGTGAATGGTGAGAAGTGAGAAGTGAGAAGTGATTAGTAATTAGTAATTGGTGATTAGCTCTTCAGCTGTACTTTGGCTTCGCTCAGCATAAACTACTCAGGGTGACGGCTAAAGGTTAGATATTAGAAGTTAGAGGTTAGAAGTTAGAGGTTAGAGGTTAGAAGTTAGAGGTTAGAAGTTAGCCTTCGACTGTACTTCGGCTTCGCTCAGCATAAACTAGTCAGGATGACGGGTAGAGGTTAGCTTTCGACTGTACTTCGGCTTCGCTCAGCATAAACTACACAGGGGCACAATTTAGTGAAAGATTACATCCCGAAGTTTTGTTTATTACAAGGCTTCGGGATTATTTTTAACTCTGATAAAAGTTAGCCTTGACACCATTATTTATTGTACAATAACGATTGTTGTACTTCAAAACTGATGGATTCGTCGTCATTGACAAAATACTTCAACAGTACTTCTCCCCAATATTCGCCATCACTGAAATCGGCTATGATCCAACGATGGTTCAACAAGCGCACTTTGTTGATTACAAATTTATTGGCGCCAATAGCGTCTTGCCCAGTATAGGGATTGCCTTTTGGATTGGCATTAAAGTCTAATAACTTTTCAGTAACCACCGGAATTAATTTTTCAACCAAAATGGATTTATTAGGATTGGTGGCTTCAAAATAATTTTGTGCATTTTCGTTTTTGGCCAACGAAAAGTAATTCGCTTCCTCTATTTCCAATTGTAGCTTTTGCACTTTAGCGTTATGCTTTTCAGTAGCTACTTTATTTTTTTCTTGTTCAAATTTCAATTCTTTACTCAAATACACATACGTATACACATTGAATAAAATTGCTAAAATTAAACCGTACAGCAAGAAAGATTGTTTCATTTGTTTGTCTTATTTGTTTTTTGGGTAAAATGTAACGCCCATAATCCTATCCCTATATTTCAACACGAATTAGATTGAGCGTTTCATAAATTACAATTTAATTGATTTTCAGTCTCTTTTGATTTTATTTTTCCTGACTTAGACTGTGCTTTTCTCCACTCGATGCATGGTGATGCTTTACAAGGTGATGGACAAATTATCGTAGGCCAAAAATACATTTTCTGGCAACATTTTTTGCACTTCTTCATGAAAACCTAACAAATGACTGATATGCGTCAGATAGGCCTTTTGTGGCTGTAATTGCTTGATACAATCCAATGCTTCTTGCAGGTTAAAGTGAGTGCTGTGGGGTTCTACACGCAACGCATTGATTACCAAAATCTCTAATCCTTGTAGTTTATCAAATTCGGATTCCGGTATCGTTTTAACATCGGTCAAATAGGCAAAATTATCCAGTCGGTACCCCAACACTTCCAGATCACCATGCCACACTTTAACAGGTATCACGGTTTTATCGCCTAATGTAAAATTTTGATCCGACACCACTTCAATGGTACGTACTGAGGGTGCACCGGGATAACGGTTTTCGGTTTCAAAGATATAATCGAATCGTTTCTTTAAATTGTCAATTACTCGTTGTTGAGCATAAATTGGCATGGGTCCCTGTTTGAAATTGAAAGGGCGAATATCGTCTAATCCGGCGGTATGATCGGCATGTTCGTGGGTAAACAAAATACCATCTAGTTTCTGGCAATTGGAAGCCAACATTTGTTGCCTAAAATCGGGACCGCAATCGATTACGTACGAATGGCCTTCCCATGCGATCCAGAGGGACACCCGGAGCCTTTTATCCTTAGTATCAGTACTTTTACATACGGGATGTGTGCTCCCGATAATTGGAATGCCTTGAGAAGTGCCTGTGCCTAAAAAATAGATAGTCAATGCAGTATAATTTTTTTACAAAAATAGAATTATTTATGATTCATTTCGAAATCGATTTAATTAACTTTGTAGCAAAAACACCACTATTACTAATCTAATGGACACACACAAAATCAAACTCAAAGGCGATAAGTTTATAGAACAAATCCCTTCGATTAAAGACAAAGCCTTACGCATCAACCTCAACGAGAATATTTACGGAACGTTTGCAGAAATTGGTGCAGGACAAGAGACGGTTCGCCATTTTTTTAGAGCTGGAGGATCCTCGGGAACCATAGCCAAGGCCATGTCGGCTTACGACAAAGACTTTAGTGATGCCGTTTATGGCGTAGAAAAAGACGGTCGCTACGTTACTGAAAGTCGCCTCAAGAAAATGTTAACCTTTGAAGGGGAGTTAATAGAAGAACGATTGAGTCGCGCCAAACACCCTAACAAATTGTTTTTCAGTTATGCCAATACGGTAGCCACCATCGATTTTGCCAAACAATTTAAAGGACATGGATGGGTCGGAATTCGTTATCAACTGGACCCTAACGAAGCCTACAACGAAATCATTCTTCACATCCGTTTTAAAGAAAACGATTCGCGTTTGCAACAAGAAACTTTAGGGATTTTGGGGGTTAACCTAATTTATGGTGCCTTTTACAAATACAATGATCCTAAAAAACTGTTGCGTTATTTGTATGACCACCTCGACAAAGATCAATTGGAAATCGACACCATCAATTTTTCAGGACCCCGTTTTAGCGAGGTAGACAACCGATTGATGAGTTTGCAATTGGTTAAAAATGGCATGACCGATGCCGTAATGTTCAACCCTGAAGGAATGAATGTATTACCGGCTGCTGTACTGTACAAGAAAAACATTTTGGCTTTTAGAGGTAGTTTCCGTCCAGTAACCAAAGTAAACATGGACATGTACGAAAACTCTATAAAAATGTTTTTAGACGAAAACAAAGTAGTCAAAGAAAACACTCAAGTTATCTTCGAAATCACCTTATCGAACTTGCGTTCTGATGGTGAAATTGACGAGAGAGATTTTATGGATCGTGCAGAATTGTTGTGTTCTTTGGGGCAAACTGTAATGATTTCTAATTTCCAAGAATACTACAAAGTAGTGGAATATTTTGCCAATTATACCAAAGCAAGAATGGGATTGGCCATGGGGGTAAACAACCTAGTTGATATCTTTGACGAGAAATATTACCGTCATTTGAGCGGTGGAATACTCGAAGCTTTTGGTAAATTATTCTACCGTGATTTGAAAGTCTTCTTATACCCTATGTTGGGCGAAAACGGAGAAATCATTACCTCAGACAATCTAAAAGTACACCCTCGTATGAAAGAATTGTACAAATTCTTCAAATTCAACGGCAAAGTAGAAGACATTACCGAATACGATCCTACCATATTGGAAGTATTCTCCAGAGAAGTCCTTAAAATGATCAGCCAAGGCAAACCTGGTTGGGAAAGTATGCTCCCTAAAGGTGTGGCCGAAATCATCAAAAAGAAACATTTGTTTGGCTATCACCCTGATAAAGTACTGCAATCTTAACGGTATACTTACAAAACCAAGTTTATTTGATAGACTTGGTTTTTTTTAGATAGTGAATGGTGAATGGTGAATGGTGAATAGTGAATAGTAATAAGTAACTAGCCAATTCCAATCAGAAATACTCACTTAATAGTGAATAGTGAATGGTGAATGGTGAATAGTAATTAGTGAATAGTAATTAGTAACTAGCCAATTCCAATCAGAAATACTCACTTAATAGTGAATAGTGAATGGTGAATAGTGAATAGTAATTAGCCAATACTAATCAAAAATACTCACTTAACACTGAATACTTAATACTGATTACTGAACACTGAACACTTTTTTCACTGTTCTATTTTGTAGCATTGAAGTCGATTTTAGTTCGGCGGAGTTCAAAGTTTTGGCCGAGATAGACTCTACGCACCATTTCATCTTCTACTAATTCTTCTGGTGTACCGGCTTTGAGGATGCCTCCTTCAAACATCAAATAGGTTTTATCCGTGATGGCTAAAGTTTCTTGCACGTTATGGTCGGTAATTAGAATCCCGATGTTTTTATTTTTTAATTGCGCCACAATGCGTTGAATGTCCTCCACCGCTACAGGGTCGACCCCTGCAAAGGGTTCGTCAAGCAAAATAAACTTAGGATCCGTAGCCAAGCAACGCGCGATTTCGGTACGACGTCGTTCCCCTCCCGAAAGCAAATCTCCCCTATTGGTGCGAATGTGTTCCAAACTGAATTCGGCAATCAAACTCTCCATTTTGGCTATTTGCTCTTCCTTGGTATAATTGGTCAATTGCAACACACTCAAAATATTGTCTTCAATACTCAATTTTCGAAAAACTGAAGCTTCTTGTGCTAAATAGCCTACCCCGTGTTGGGCGCGCTTATACATAGGATACTCAGTAATGTCCAAATCGTCCAAATAGATGTGCCCTGCATTGGGCTTCACCAATCCCACTATCATATAAAACGAGGTGGTTTTCCCTGCTCCATTAGGTCCTAACAATCCAACAATTTGTCCTTGATTTACTTCTAAGGAGATTCCTTTTACTACACTTCGCCCTTTATAGGTTTTTACCAGATTATCGGCTCTTAATTTCATCAGTTTATACTATTTGTTTTTTATTGGAAGACGGAACCCCTAAAATTATATCGCTATGCATCATTATACTAGCCGTAGGCGTTTTATTCTTCTTTTATTTGGAGTTGTTGCCTAGCTAAGCCTCTTCGTTTCTTAGCGTTTTAGCCACCAATTTTATTCTATTATTCTTGCGCTTCTAAAGCTTCCCAAAATTCATAGGCTCTGCGCAAATGCGGTACTACAATGGTCCCTCCAACTAAAGTAGCAATCCCCATGGCTTCCATCATTTCTTCGCGAGTCACCCCTTCTTTATAACTGGTTTCCAAATGGTACTTGATACAATCGTCGCAGCGCAAGACGGCTGAAGCTACCAAACCCAACAACTCTTTGGTTTTTACATCCAAAGCTCCTGCCGCATAGGCGTTGGTATCCAAATTAAAAATACGCTTTACAATTTTATTGTTGTCTGCCAACAATTTCTCGTTCATCTTGGAACGGTATTCGTTGAATTCTTGAACTATATCAGCCATACTTAGTTGTTTTGTTTACGGACTACCAATTTAGAAATTAAAATACTCACTTCGTAAATAAGAAGCATCGGAATGGCTACAATAGTTTGACTCACCACATCGGGAGGTGTTACAATAGCCGCCACAATCAAGATAATGATTACTGCATATTTCCAATATTTTCTTAAAAATTCAGGAGTTACGAGTCCGAGTTTGGTTAGAAAATAAATAATAATCGGTAATTCAAAGAACAATCCGCCTGCCAAAACAGAGGTTTTCACCAATCCCATATAGGAATCTAGCGTAAATTGATTCTTGACAATATCTGAAACCGTAAAAGTAGCCACAAAATTGATCGACATCGGAATGATGACAAAATAGCCAAAAAGCACCCCTAAAAAGAACAATAATGAAGAGACACTGATGAAAAATTTGGCCCCTTTTTTTTCTTGTTCGTACAATGCAGGACTGATAAATTTCCACACTTCAAATAGAATAAAGGGAAAACTCAGGATAAAGCCCGACAGCAAACACATCCATACAAAGATGTTGACCTGCCCTTCCATTTGGGTATTTTGGATGATAAAAGGCAATTCGGTTATACAAATACTATCCACAAAACCCAATTGATGCGACAAGTCGCAAAAAAAGCGATACGTAAAAAAGGAAGGACGTGTGGGTCCGAATATCAGCGTATCAAAGAGATAATCGCTAAAAAAATACGTCACAAAAGCCATAATTAAAATGGCCGTTGTACTTCTTACTAACACCCATCTCAGTTCTTCGAGATGGTCTAAAAACGACATTTCGTTCAGGTTTTTTTTAGCCATTATACAATCCCTTCTTTTAAAATGTCATGCAAATGCAACACCCCTTGGTACACTCCATTGTCTACCACGATGAGTTGGGTAATCGAAAAATCCTCCATCATATTGAATGCGTCTATGGCCATGGCTTCGGAATGGATTTGTTTGGGATTGCGCGTCATAATATCGCTTGCGATTACACCAGCTATACTGTCGCGGTCGTTGAGCATGCGACGCACATCACCATCGGTAATGATTCCCACCACTTTTTCGTCTTCGATTACGGCGGTAACTCCCAAACGTTTTTCGGAAATTTCAAAAATGGCTTTCTTTATTGAGGTATCAGGGCTTACTTGTGGTTTTTGAGAATGTTCTATGACATCTTTTACTTTCAATAGTAATTTTTTCCCCAAAGCACCTCCCGGATGGTATTTGGCAAAATCTTCGGCTTGGAAACCGCGCATTTCCATCAAACAAACCGTTAGGGCATCCCCCATCACCAATTGAGCAGTTGTACTGTTGGTAGGTGCTAAATTCATTGGACAAGATTCAGCTTCTACCGTAGTATTGAGTACATAATGCGACCCTTTGGCCAAAAACGAACTCATATTTCCAGTCATTCCTATTAAGGTATTCCCAAAACGTTTCAACAGGGGCACTAAGACTTTAATTTCGGGACTGTTCCCACTTTTGGAGATGCAAATGATCACATCTTCGTCTTGAATCATACCTAAATCGCCATGAATGGCTTCTGAAGCATGTAAAAATAAAGCAGGTGTTCCTGTGGAATTGAGTGAGGCTACAATTTTTTGAGCGATAATGGCACTCTTTCCAATTCCCGTAATCACCACGCGCCCTTTGGATTGGTATATTTTATGTAGTGTTAAAAGAAACTGATCGTCTAGATAGGAAGCCAATTTCAAAATGGATTCACTTTCCGAAAGAATTGTTTTTTGGGCTAAAGCCAGTAGGTTTTCGTTGCTTATCAAAACAGAATTATTAAATTTGTATTAATAAAAGATTTTTGTATCTTTAAGAGATGCAAATTTATACAAAATACCACAAAATAGCATGAATTCACACGAAATTGATTTACACAAAGAATTAAAAAAGTATTTCGGCTTCAGTCAATTTAAAGGATTGCAAGAACAAGTAATTACCAGTCTTCTTAATAAAGAAAACACTTTTGTAATTATGCCGACCGGTGGAGGAAAATCTTTATGTTATCAATTGCCCGCTCTTATTTTAGAAGGAACGGCAATAGTAGTTTCTCCTTTAATTGCCTTAATGAAGAACCAAGTAGACGCGATTAGGAGTTTGTCTTCGGAGCAAGGTGTAGCCCACGTACTGAACTCTTCGCTCACCAAAACAGAAATTGCCCAAGTAAAAAAAGACATTACCTCAGGCATAACCAAGTTGTTGTACGTGGCTCCAGAGTCGCTGACCAAAGAAGAGTATGTACAGTTTTTGCAACAAGTTCCCTTGTCCTTTGTAGCCATTGATGAAGCGCACTGTATCTCGGAATGGGGTCATGATTTCCGTCCTGAGTATCGAAATTTGCGTCATATTATACGTCAATTGGGCAAAGTTCCCGTTATTGGATTGACCGCGACCGCTACCCCGAAAGTACAAGAAGACATTTTGAAAAATCTAGAAATGTCGGATGCCAAAACCTATAAAGCTTCCTTCAATCGTCCGAATCTCTATTATGAAGTGCGTCCTAAAACCAAAACGATTGAATCGGATATCATCCGATACATCCGTCAACACAAGGGCAAATCGGGCATTATTTATTGCTTGAGTCGCAAAAAAGTAGAATCGATAGCCGAGGTGTTGCAAGTAAACGGCATTAGTGCTGTTCCCTATCACGCTGGCTTAGACGCTAAAACCCGAGCCAAACACCAAGACATGTTTTTGATGGAGGATGTTGATGTGGTAGTGGCCACGATTGCTTTTGGTATGGGAATCGACAAACCCGATGTCCGCTATGTCATTCACCACGACATTCCTAAATCGCTAGAAAGTTACTATCAAGAAACTGGGCGTGCGGGTCGCGATGGTGGAGAAGGTCACTGTCTTGCCTATTACTCCTATAAAGATGTCGAAAAATTAGAAAAATTCTTGGCGGGCAAACCTGTGGCTGAGCAAGAAATTGGTTTTGCGCTACTCCAAGAAGTGGTGGCATATGCCGAGACCTCTATGTCTAGACGTAAATTCCTTTTGCATTATTTTGGTGAAGAGTACGACAATGAAACAGGGGAAGGCGGTAACATGGACGACAACGTTCGTCACCCTAAAACCAAAGTGGAAGCCATGAATGAAGTGGTCCAACTGCTGGAAGTCGTACAAAAAACCAAACATATCTATAAATCCAAAGAAATTGTACACACTTTATTGGGTAAAGTCAATGCCGTTATCAAAGCACATAAAACCGATAGTCAATCGTTTTTTGGCTGTGGTGCTGCTCATGACGACAAATTCTGGATGGCCTTATTGCGTCAGGTCTTAGTCAACGGTTATTTGGCCAAAGACATCGAAACCTATGGTATTGTTAAAATCACCCCTAAAGGTTTAGACTTTTTGCAACATCCCGTGTCGTTTGAAATGACCGAAGACCATGAGTACACCGATGCTGACGATGATGCTATCATCAGCAATACCAAAACTTCGGTAGCCGCCGATGAAAACTTGATGGTATTACTTAAAGATTTGCGTAAAAAAGAAGCCAAAAAACTGGGCGTCCCTCCTTTTGTGGTATTCCAAGATCCTTCGTTAGAGGACATGGCTTTAAAATACCCTATCTCCTTATCCGAATTGACCAACATCCACGGTGTAGGTGAAGGTAAAGCCCGTAAATACGGTAAGGCGTTTGTCTCGCTTATCCAACAGTATGTAGAAGAAAACGACATTATCCGTCCTGATGACTTGGTGGTTAAAACTACTGGTGTCAACTCGGCCAACAAACTTTATATCATCCAGAGTATCGACCGCAAATTGGCTCTAACTGATATCGCCGCTGCCAAAGGCTTAAGCATGGAAGCCCTTATCAAAGAGATGGAGCAAATTGTGTATTCGGGTACTAAATTGAATATTAGTTATTGGGTAGACGAACTGCTCGATGAGGACCAACAAGAAGAAATACACGATTACTTCATGGATTCGCATTCTGATAATATTGAGATTGCATTGAAAGAATTTGATGGTGATTACGATATAGACGAATTGCGTTTGATGCGTATTAAGTTTATTAGTGAAGTAGCGAATTAGGGAGTGGTTGTGAGGTGTGGGTTTTGGGTTATGGGTTGTGAGGTGTGAGTTGTGGGTTTTGAGTGTTATAAATGAATACTAACATTAATAATTGATTGTTTTATTTTAACCGCAAGGAGCGCAAAGACTTACGCAAAGATCACAAAGAGAATTCTTAAATGGTGGAAAATTTAACCGCAAGGAGTGCAAAGACTTACGCAAAGGTCACAAAGAGAAATTGTATATGATTACAATTTTAACCGCAAGTTTCACAAAGACTTACGCAAAGATCACAAAGAGAATTCTTAAATGGTGGAAAATTTAACCGCAAGGTTCGCAAAGTCTTACGCAAAGGTCGCAAAGAGAACTCTGAAATGGTGGAAAATTTAACCGCAAGGGTCGCAAAGGCTTACGCAAAGGGCGCTCATTTCAGGGTTGTCCTTTGGTCTTCTATGTAGACTAACGGCTAACTTTTTTACTGTAATTATACATTCAATTTTTACCGACAACAAACACACCCCCAGCCCCTCTCAAGAGGGGAGCAGTACTGCTTTTAAACCTATCCTCCTTATGTACTATCATCCTATTTTATTTTTAATGTAACCGTTGAGTGAAATGTACCCTAATTATTGCTGTGCTTGACGTTTTTTTTTTAACCGCAAGGATCGCAAAGACTTACGCAAAGGTCACAAAGAGAATTCTTAAATGGTGGAAAATTTAACCGCAAGGTTCGCAAAGACTTACACAAAGGGCGCTCATTTCAGGGTTGTCCTTTGGTCTTCTATGTAGACTAACGGCTAACTTTTTTACTGTAATTATACATTCAATTTTTACCGACAACAAACACACCCCAACCCCTCTCAAGAGGGGAGCAGTACTGCTTTTAAACCTATCCTCCTTATGTACTATCATCCTATTTTATTTTTAATGTAACCGTTGAGTGAAATGTACCCTAATTATTGCTGTGCTTGACGTTTTTTTTTAACCGCAAGGTTCGCAAAGACTTACGCAAAGGGCGCAAAGAGAACTCTGAAATGGTGGAAAATTTAACCGCAAGGTTCGCAAAGACTTTCGCAAAGGTCGCTCATTTCAGGGTTGTCCTTTAGTTTTCGATGTAGACTAACGGCTAACGTTTTTTCTTAATCTTTACTCTTTACACTAAAAAACTATTAGATGTAATCTCCTGTATTTCTATAAAATAAAAACATCAGATGAATCTCATAAAAAAAACACTCTTTTAAACAACACCTTCAACACCTATAATTACAGCCATCAAAATGGTATATTTTTACTAATTTAGCTGTCCAATACCATTAACAATTTAAAATATGTTTCGAAACACTTTGCTTATAGCCACTCTCCTTTATTTGATCTCTTGTAAAAATGAATCGAATGACTTTTCAAAAATTAAAGCTTCACAATGGCTGATAGGACAATGGGAATATCAATCGAATCAGGGTATTCTTAAAGAAACATGGACTTCGGTAAACGATAGCACCCTTGAAGGCACTTCCTTTTTTATTAAGGACAAAGACACGCTTCATCACGAAACTATCGTACTTCAAGAAAAAGACAACAATTTGTTGTATATAGCTACCATCAAAGGTGAAAATGAAGATGAAGCAGTAATCTTTCCGTTAACATCAAACAACGACAAAAGCTTAATTTTTGAAAACCCAAAACACGACTATCCTCAAAAAATAACGTATAGCAACAACAAAGACCAACTTACCGCAACTATATCGGGTATTCAATTTGGAAAAAAAAACATCGAATCTTTTACCATGAAAAAGGTAAAGTAATCCTACACACACTAAAACACAACCTCGAGACTAACTCTCGAGGTTTTTTTGTGCTTGATTTTTAACACTAAAGAAGAATTTTTATTTTTTTATTTTTTTATTAATATTTAATCTAAATAAAGTATAAAAAACCCGAAAAAGATTTTATATTTGCAGCGTTATTTTTAATAAATCCAAATAAGCATGAAATATAACGTATTAACTTTATTATTAATGAGTGGCTTACTGAGTCATGCACAAGAAAACACTACTGCAAGCATTACTTCAGAAAACATAAAAACACAAAGTGAATTGTTTACAAGTGAAAATGATACCGTAAAAAACAAAAAAGGAGGTATTTTGAACGAAGTTTTTGTAAAAGCTCACAAACAAAGAAAACCAGTTTCTGCAATACGTTCAGGATTAAAGCCAATGGACAACCCTCAAACTGTACAAATAATTGGTGCTGAAGTTATTGAACAACAACAATCCATTCGATTGAGTGATGTTATAAAAAACGCGAATGGCATCTATGTAGGTTCTGCACGAGGGGGCGCTCAAGAATCGTTTTGGTCAAGAGGTTATGACATGACTGCCAACAACATGTTTAAAAATGGATTTCGCTTTAACGGAGGTTCAATTCCAGAAATTTCGGGCTTAGAAAAAGTAGAATTTCTTAAAGGAGGTGCTGCACTTTTGTATGGAAATGTTGCTCCTGGTGGTATTTTGAACTTAATTACAAAAACTCCAAAATTCAACGAAGGAGGAGAAGTTGCTTTACAAATTGGAAGTTACAACTATTACAAACCCGCCTTCGATGTGTATGGCCCAATAAATCAATCTATTGCCTATCGCTTCAATGGTTCTTATGAAAACTCGGAAAGTTTTAGAGATGTTGTCAAAAATGAGCGAATCTATTTTAACCCTTCGTTTTTATTTTTACTTTCAGAAAAAACACAGATTACATTACAGGGAGATTATTTGGATGCAGATTGGACACCCGATTTCGGAACCGGTATAATTGGTAAAAAAATCTTAGACTTACCAAGAAATCAATTCTTTGGTGCTAAATGGTCCAATGGAAATACCAAATCATCAAGCACCTCTGTCTTATTAGAACACGATTTTAATAAAGATTGGAAACTGAATTTTAATACTTCATTTCAGAACTATAACAGAACTCAAAAGTCTACCGCACAGATTTCAGCGTTAGACACCTATGCCGTTCCTGGAACTTGGAACAGAGGTTTGGTGCAAAACAAAAACTTAGAAAAAATATTTGGTGATCAATTAAGTTTACAAGGAGTTTTTCATACAGGTAAAGTAAAACATCAAATTTTCACTGGAGTCGATTATGAACTTTCAATTGCAGACAATTACACCTACGCTTTTAAAGAAAAAGCAGTAATAGTTAACGGCAAATACGACCCTAATCTTTATGACACCATAAATCTTTTTACATTTGACCCAAACACACAAAGAAATGATATCCCCAAAGCCACCAACACTCGAATAGCTACTACTGAAACCACACGTTTTGGTGGATATGTACAAGATTTAATTTCTTTTACCGATAAATTAAAATTGTTAGCAGGTATTCGTTGGTCTTGGCAAGAAGCACAAGTTACCACTAGAGATTTGGAAAAGAACACCGTAACCATAGGGATAAAAAATTTAAACAGAGCGTTTTCTCCAAAAGCTGGTTTAGTTTACCAACCTAACAAAACCACTACAATTTTCGGAAGTTATTCCAACTCTTTTACACCAAATACAGGAACCACGGTTGACTTTAAACCACTGAACCCTTCAATTATTGACCAATATGAGGTAGGAATTAAAAAAGATTTCATGAAAGGTTTGATCACTACAAATCTTACGGCTTACATTATTCAAAACAATAATCTAGCACAAACTGCTGCCTTTGGCGCTGATGGCAAAACTCCCAACGCTAATACTGATTTTAAAGAATTGGTTGGAGGAACCGAAGGTAAAGGTATTGAAATTGACATCAATGCCAATCCAATGAAAGGACTAAACCTAATTGCTGGATATAGTTTTAACGAAACCAAAATCACAAAAACCTCAGGAACTAATGGCAGCTTGGTAGAAGGTGATGTACTTACTCGCACCCCAAAACACACCGCCAACTTTAGTGTGTTTTACAAAGTTCCCGAAGGTCTTTTGAAAGGAATAAGTTTTGGTGCTATGGCTAGCTATATCGGTGACCGTGTAGGAGGTTGGAACGACCGTTATGTTTGGACCGAAACTAAACCCGCTACTAACCCAAAATCTTACATTGTAACCATTGAAGACCGTGACATTCCTTTGGAAGGCTATGCTACCTTAGATCTTTCTATTGGATACGACTGGAAAAAAGTATCACTTTTGTGTAAAATTTCGAACGTAACCAATGAATTGAACTATACAGTACATGAAAATTACAGTGTCAATCCTATTGCTCCTACTCAAATTATGGCTACTTTGCGCTACAAAATTTAAAACCTTAACCCAATCAAATTCTCATTATGAAAAAAATTAATTTTAGAAATTTACATCGTGATTTAGGATACTTTTATATAGGTCTAATTGTTTCGTTTGCTTTTTCAGGTTTATTAATGAATCACAGAGATATGTGGCATCCTGAAAAATATACCACAGAAGTAAAACCGGTTGAAATTCAGTTACCAGAAAAAGATAAAATCACAGAAGAATATGCTGAAAGTCTAGCAGAAAAATTAGGTTTCGAAGATAAATTCAGACGACACAACATTAAAAAAGGCGTACTGAAAGTATCTTTTGAAAAACATGATATCGAGATTGACACCAAAACAGGCAAAGGCGAATTGGTTACTTTCATCAAAACACCAATTATCAGCCAAACAATGAAACTGCATAAAAACACTTCCAATTTTTGGATTTATTACTCTGATATTTTTGCGATAAGTTTGATTATTATCGCTTTAACTGGAACTATAATGATTAAAGCAGGAAAATACAGTTGGAAAAATCGCGGTTGGAAATTAGCCGTTGCCGGCGTAGTTTTCCCACTGCTATTCTTAATCTTTTTCAGCTAATATACAGCATAAAGTATATACCTTTTTAGCAGTACTAATACAACTGTAAGCTTATTCATCAGACATTAACAATCCATTTTGTCAAAAAAGTAAAGCCTCGCTTTGTAAAGCGAGGTTTTACTTTTTTAAATACTCCTCAAATTCAGTATATTTGAGATCCTTTTTTAACTTTAAAAATAACTTTTCTATGGCTACGCATCAATTGAAGAAAAATTTAGGGCAAAGTTTTAACATTGCTGTTCTAGTTGGAGGCACAATTGGTGTAGGTATTTTGAGAACACCGGGCACCATAGCAGAACAATTGGCTAATTATTGGCTAATACTATTCGCTTGGATCATTGGAGGTTTATATGTACTTATGGGAGCTAATGCCTATGCTGAATTGGCTACCATGTTACCAAAAGCAGGTGGCTCTTACAATTATGTCAAAAGAGCATTTGGTGATTATTTGGGTTTTTTGACCGGCTGGTTCGATTATATACTAAACGCCATTCCCCCAGCCTTTTTTTGTATTGTTATCAGCGAGTATACTATCATTTTGTTTCCCGATTTGAGTAATTTTAAAACGGTACTTTCCTTGGCTTTATTAGTAGCTTTTTTAGGATTGCATCTTCAAGGAGTTAAAAACGGGAATATTATTCAACAATTTACGAGTTTACTGAAAGTGATTTGTTTTGTTGCCCTAATTATAGCTTGCTTTATAGTAAGTAACAATGAACCTCCGCAAATCAATTATTCTTCATCAGTAGTCACTGCTGGTATTTGGGTGAGTTTGTTCAAATCCTTACAACTTATCATCGGTACTTATAATGGTTGGAATGGTGTTTGCTTTTTTGCCGAAGAAAATGAAAATCCTAGCCTTGACATACCAAAATCTTTGTTTAGAGGAGTACTTTTAGTTATAGTTATCTATGTGTTAGTGAATATTGCGTTTTTCAATGTACTATCCTTACAAGATATTGCTCAATCCAATTTAGCTGCAGCTGATGTCGCCAAAGTCATTTTTGGTGAATATGGCGCAACTATTGTAACGGTGATTTCAATTTTTTCGTTACTAAGCATATTAAATGCTTTCATGATGATTCCACCAAGAATTCTTTATGGATTGAGTCGTGATGGTTTTTTTATTCAAAAAGGCGCTGTAGTAAATAAAGGTGGAACACCAATTGTAGCACTTTTGATATCTAGTGCTTTTAGTTTTTTATTAATTGTTATTGGTTCTTTCGAAGTACTGTTTTCTTTTACTGCTTTTATTTCAATTGTGGTTTGGGCACTAGCCTTTTTCTCCCTATTAAAACTCAGAAAAACCGAACCTGAATTGCCAAGACCTTATAAAGCAGTTGGAAATCCATGGACCACAATTATTGCAATTCTAGCCTCTTTTGGCCTTTTTATAGGATTTATTTTCAGCGATCCAAACGGGTTTATCATAATTATCGCACTAGTTATTCTATCCTATCCTTTATATTTATTGACCAAAAAATTGAATCACACGAAATAAATAGTTTTCTAAATTATAGCTAAAAAAAAAAAAAAAGAGCTTTTCGGATTTGAAAAGCTCTTTTTTTATCATTAAAACCTTTTTATTTCAACCCAGCTAAACTTTGCTCTATCGTTGCAATTTTAGCCAAAGCATCGGCTTCTTTTTTACGTTCCATAGCGATTACTTTCTCTGGGGCGCCATTGACAAATTTTTCATTAGATAATTTACCTTGAACTGACTTCAAGAACCCTTTAGTGTAATTAAGTTCTTCAGTCAATTTGGCAATTTCAGCCTCAACATCAATATTTCCAGTAATTGGTATAAAATATTCATTAGATTTTACACGGAAAGACAATGCGCCTTCTACTTTTTCAGAAACATAAGTTAAGGAAGCTATATTCCCCAATTTAGCTACTATTGCATCAAAATAAACAGAAGTATTGTCATGGTTTACCACTTTCAATTCAATAGCATCTTTAAACGGAATGTTCTTGTCTTTGCGAATGGTTCTAATACCGGAAATTACATCAATTGTTGTTTCAAATTCAGTTATCAAACTCGCATTAAACGGTTTAATTTCTGGCCATGTTGATACAATCAAAGCTTCCTCTGGAGTTCTATCTTGTATATGTTGCCAAATTTCTTCGGTTAAAAATGGCATAAACGGATGCAACAATTTCAAGTTATTTTCCAACATTTCGATAGCTTTTTCAAAAGTCAACTTATCAATAGGTTGTTGATACCCTGGTTTGATCATTTCTAAGAACCACGAGCAGAAATCGTCCCAAACCAATTTATAAATTGCCATTAAGGCATCCGAAATGCGATATTTTTCAAAATTATCTTCTATTTCTGCTAGAGTCTGTTGCAACTTCGCTTCGTACCATTCAATGGCTACTTTTGAGGATTCGGGTTGTGGTATCGTTTCAGAAACTTCCCATCCTTTGATCAATTTGAAAGCGTTCCAGATTTTATTAGAAAAACCTTTTCCTTGATTACACAACTCTTCGTCAAACATAATATCGTTTCCAGCAGAAGCACTCAATAGCAATCCTACTCGTACACCATCGGCACCAAACTTTTCAATTAATTCCAATGGCTCAGGCGAATTCCCTAAAGATTTTGACATTTTACGACGTTGTTTATCACGAACCAATCCTGTCAGATACACATTAGTAAACGGTTTCTCTCCAGCATATTCATATCCTGCAATTATCATTCTGGCCACCCAGAAAAATAAAATATCGGGACCCGTCACCAAATCATTGGTTGGATAATAGTATTTAAATTCCTCATTTTCAGGATCCATAATTCCACCAAAAACTGACATCGGCCATAACCAAGAAGAGAACCAAGTATCAAGAGCATCTGGATCTTGTTTAAGGTCAGAAGCGAGAAGTGAAGGGTTAGAAGTTTTTTCCTTGGCCAAAACCAAAGCCTCTTCAATGTTTTCAGCCACCACAAAATCTTCTTTTCCATCTCCATAGAAATAGGCAGGAATTTGCTGTCCCCACCACAATTGACGAGAAATATTCCAATCACGAATATTGTTTAACCAATGCGCATAGGTATTGTTAAAACGCGAAGGATGTAATTTTATATCCCCATCTTCTAAAACCGCTTTTATGGCTGGCTTTACTAATTCCTCCATTTTTAAGAACCATTGGTCAGACAATCTAGGTTCGATTACCGCCTTAGTTCTTTCGGAAGTTCCTACTTTATTCAAATGAATTTCAGTCTTAACCAAAGCACCAATGGACTCTAATTCTTGAGCAATTTCGGCACGAACTACAAAACGATCTTTTCCTTGATAATGCAAACCATAACTATTCAAACTGGCATCTTCATTGAAAATATCAACAATTTCTAAATTATGTTTATCTCCAAGTGTTTTATCGTTAACGTCGTGAGCTGGGGTTACTTTCAAGCAACCGGTTCCAAATTCAACATCAACATATTCATCTTCTATAATAGGAATTACACGACCGCAAATTGGCACAATCGCTTTCTTTCCTTTCAAATGTGTAAAACGTTCATCATTTGGATTGATACAAATAGCAGTATCTCCAAAAATTGTCTCAGGGCGAGTGGTTGCCACAGTCAAGAAGTCTTCTGACCCTTCAATCTTGTATTTTAGAAAAAATAATTTTCCTTGTTGTTCTTCGTAAATTACCTCTTCATCAGACAAAGTAGTTTTTGCCTCGGGATCCCAATTCACCATTCGGTAGCCACGATAAATTAAGCCTTTGTTATATAAATCCACAAAAGATTTAATTACAGAAGCCGACATATCTGGATCCATTGTGAATTTGGTTCTATCCCAATCACAAGAACAACCTAACTGTTTCAATTGTTCTAAAATGGTTCCGCCGTATTTGTCTGTCCAATCATAGGCATGCTTTAAGAACTCCTCACGAGTTAAATCCGCTTTGTTTATGCCTTCTGATTTTAGCTTAGCCACCACTTTGGCTTCAGTTGCGATAGAGGCATGATCTGTTCCTGGCACCCAGCATGCATTAAAACCTTTCAAACGAGCTCTTCTAATAAGTACATCTTGAATGGTATTATTCAACATATGCCCCATGTGCAATACACCTGTTACATTTGGAGGAGGTATTACAATAGTATATGGGGTTCTATGATCTGGTTTGGAATGAAAATACTTGTTTTTCATCCAATAGTCGTACCATTTATTTTCTATGGTTTTTGCGTCAAATTGTGCAGGAATACTCATTTTATTTGGATATAATTTTTACTGTCAAAATTTTATAAAAACATCTTTTGGGCGTGGATAATAAAAAAACAGAATTACTAAAAACTTGACAAAAGTATTTAGTTCTTTAAAACATTTTGGCAAAAGTAACTAATAAAGTAGACTATAAAAAACAAAAAATAGTTTTGAACTTTCTTTAAAACCAAGTACATTTACATAACCCTAATAAAAATCTATCATGAAACAGTGGTTATTGACTCTAGTAACACTTTTAATTTCTCAATTTTCATTCTGTCAAATTGGGCCTAAAATTGAATTTTTAGCCAACGAAAATACTATTGATTACGGAAAAGTTAGTAAAAATAGCGATAACGGTATTCGAACTTTCGAGTTTAAAAACACCGGTGATGCTCCATTACAAATCCTCAATATTTTATCTACCAAAGAATGCAGCATCCTTAGCAAACCCTCATCGGCTATTGCTCCTGGGCAAAACGGAAAAATCGAAGTAAAATACAACATGAGTCCAGGTCCTATTAGGAAAACCATCACAGTTGAGACCAATGCAGTAAACTACGAAAACGGAAGGGTTGCCATTAAAATAAAAGGAGAAGTCCTCTAATTGTGCCTTATAACTCACTTTCTAATTGAAAGCTAAACTTTAATTGCATTTCTTGCCGAACTACAACAATTGCAATATTCTTATTAGAATCCTCTGAAAAAAGTGCGTTGATTTTTTCTAAAGAATAACGATGTACGGGAATACCATTAATGGAAATAATTTCGTCATCTTTTTTCAAACCACACTTTTCGGCGGCCGAATTCTTTCGAATACCTCCAATAAAATAATTGGGTTTCAACTCAAACTTTACTTTAAAATTATTCACCTGCGAAGTCACTTGCCAACCATCCGATTTATTTACATTAGTAGCAGAGGCGGGATTTAAGTTTGAGGTTGAATTTTCGACTCGAACCAGTCCTTCTACCCATTTCATCCCTCTTTGCTCAATTTCAATTCCACTTCGATTGTATTTGAATTTTGATGCATAGTGGCTATTTTTTTTCAAAAACATACTCCCATTTTGATAATCAAGCACCAACTTGAATCGTCTAAATATCTCGCCCCCTATAGACCCCACTCTGCCCTGTACTACTTTCACATATTTCAAAGAAGAAGAATCTGGGAAAGAAACAATTGGGTTCAAAAACTTAAAACTAGCTATAGTAACTTCTTTCAAAATAGCTCTTTTCCCTAAAATATCGCCACTAAACCCCTTTCCTAAAAAATCATCAAAGTTTTTTCGAGGTATCTTAATGGAATGGTTATCGTTTTGAAAAACCCAAACAGCATCACTATTTCCTATATCGATAAGCATTTTGGCTTCAAAAAGATTGCCATCATTTAATAGTTTTGTTTGAAAATAGGGCTTTCCTCTTTCAATAGATATCGGCAACCTAACAAAGGATCTTTCGATTTTTCGCAAATACGAAGAACCTGGTTTAAGCACGGTTATTTTTTTTTTGATATAATCAATTTGTATGACATTATTTTTAAAAAATTGAGCCCCTATAATGCCATTTACCGGAATTCCAATATGAGACGATAAATTAAAACTCGGATCTAATACCACGTAAAACAATTGATTATGCGCCACCAATCCACAACTAAACATTTCATTATTAGTAGACTTCAACCCCTCTATGGATTCTTCACTTCCTAACCCTCGCAATTGTATTTTCTCAACATTTTTTAAATTTAACGATTGAGATTCGTCCAAACTAAACAACAATGTTTCCTCTACTCCAGAATCCAATAAAAAATTTAAGGTTACTCCATTTACAGTTATGGGGATAAAAATCAAATTATTGATCAGCTTGAAAGGAATCTCTACTTTATTTTTATTTGAAGGAATAACAAAACCTTCTTGAGATAGTACAGCCCAAGACAAGAAGAAAAGTACCCCCATTAGCTTAAAGCCTTTCATATTATTTATACATAATATTTTTCAAAAAATTTAACATTTTTGTTATATTTTAGAGTCAAATTGAACTTAAAAGTACGCTTATTTTAGAAAAAAATGCGCAAATTTGCATTTCAATTTTTCAACAATGCCAAAAATATCCAATAGAGGCCGATTAATGCCCGAGTCTCCCATTCGTAAATTAGCACCATTTGCTGAATCTGCTAAGAAAAAAGGAATCAAAGTATACCATCTCAACATTGGTCAACCGGACATAAAAAGTCCAAAAGTGGCCATTGATGCCATAAAAAACATTCATTTAGATTTGCTTGAATACAGCCCATCGGCAGGTTATGAAAGCTATAGAAAAAAATTAGTTTCATTTTACAGAAATCAAAATGTTGAGGTAGATTTCGAAGATATCCTAGTAACAACTGGCGGATCCGAGGCTTTGTTATTTGCCTTAGGAAGCATTATGGATCCTGATGATGAGGTGATAATCCCCGAACCATTCTATGCTAACTACAGCGCTTTTTCTGCTGCTTCAGATGCAAAGGTTGTCCCCGTAAATTCTACCATAGAAACCGGATTTGCCCTGCCAGCTATTGCCGAATTTGAAAAACTTATATCCAATAAAACCAAAGCCATTTTGATATGCAATCCTAATAACCCAACAGGTTATTTGTATTCCAAAGAAGAAATCGAACAATTAGGTGAATTGGTAAAAAAGCATGATTTATATTTGATAGCAGACGAAGTGTATCGAGAATTTATTTATGATGGCGATCCACATTATTCGGTTATGAATCTCAAAGGCATTGAACAAAATGTTATCATGATAGATTCTGTCTCCAAACGCTACAGCATGTGTGGCGCACGAATTGGTTGTATGGTTACTAAAAACAGAGAAGTAATTGCTGCATCCATGAAATTTGCCCAAGCACGCTTAAGCCCCCCAACTGTTGAACAAATTGCTTGTGAGGCAGCTATAGACGTCCCTTCTAGTTATTTCGAAGAAGTAATTAATGAGTACCGAGACAGACGAAATACCGTTATACATGAGCTCCAAAAAATTGATGGCGTTGAAGTCACCACTCCAAAGGGTGCTTTTTACTGCATTGCGCAATTGCCTATCGACAATACCGATCATTTCGCCCAATGGCTCCTAGAAAACTACCAATTAGAGGGAGAGACCGTGATGATTGCCCCTGCTGCCGGATTTTATTCAACTCCCGGTATGGGACTTCAGCAAGTGCGAATTGCCTATGTATTGAAAAAAGAAGACTTAATAAAAGCTATAAACATTTTAAAAACAGGCCTAGAAGAGTACAGAAAATTATTTTAAATATTGACAATATTAAACTTAAAACTAAGTTTAAAAAGCAACAAAAAAGCAATACTTCAATTGAAAATATTGCTTTTTTTGATTTTAGCCTCTTTTTACAAAGGAAAACAATCCAATAATTCAAAAATAGCCTTGAAATTGTTGACATTAATTAATTATCTTTACCCCTTAAAAACTGACCCCTCAATTAATAGGATTTTTAATGATGAACAACGAAGAACTTCAGGACGAAATTGGAAACAATCATATAGGTACGAGTGCTGTTAACCCTTTAAGAGACGATGCTTTTGACCTCTCTGACGAAGAAAAAATTGCACGTATAAAGCATGATGTAGAAAATATGCTACTCACATTGGGTATGGATTTGACTGATGACAGTTTAAAAGGCACCCCAAATCGTGTAGCCAAAATGTTTGTAAAAGAAATTTTTGGTGGTCTAAACCCCAATAAAAAACCAAAAGCTTCCACTTTTGACAACAATTACAAATATGGAGAAATGCTAGTGGAGAAAAACATAACTGTGTATTCAACTTGCGAACATCATTTACTACCCATTATCGGAAGAGCACATGTGGCTTATATTTCTAACGGAAAAGTTATTGGATTATCCAAAATGAACCGAATCGTGGAATATTATGCCAAACGTCCTCAAGTACAAGAACGCTTAACCATGCAAATTGTTCAAGAACTTCAAAAAGCTTTAGGAACAGAAGATGTTGCCTGTGTTATTGATGCCAAGCATTTGTGTGTTAATTCCAGAGGAATTCAAGATATTGAAAGCAGTACAGTTACCTCAGAATTTGGAGGAAAATTCAAAGAAGCTCAAACTAAAAGGGAATTTTTGGATTACATTAAATTAGATACAAAATTCTAAGAGTTTATGGTTTGTTGTTCTTAGTTCTTAGTTCATAGTTTATAGTTCTGATGGGGAAAATTCAAAAATTTGAAGATTTAGAAATTTGGAGTTTGGCACGAGAAATATGCCAGCTTGTTGAATTTCTCATTCAAAACACTAACTTAAAAACTAATTATTCACTGAGAGACCAAATCGATAGAAGTTCAGGGTCAATAATGGACAATATTGCCGAAGGTTTTGAGCGAAATGGCAATCGAGAGTTTATTCAATTTTTAAGTATTGCAAAAGGTTCTGCTGGGGAAGTAAAATCACAATCCTACAGAGCTTTTGACAAAAATCTAATTACAAAAGAACAACATTTCAAATTGAATGAAATAGTTGAATTAGAAAAAAACAAAATCGGTGCAATGATGAATTATTTAAATAATTGTGAGATGAAAGGTCTCAAATTCAAATGATTTAATCTACACAAAACAACGAACTAAGAACAATAAACAACAAACAACAAACCGTCAATAAATATGCCTTTATATACCCATCAACCCCTTAAAATCTATAATTCTCTTTCTGGAGAAAAAGAAGCTTTTGTACCCGTTCATGAAGGAAATGTAGGAATGTATGTTTGTGGCCCCACAGTATACAGCAATGTACACTTAGGCAACTTAAGAACATTCATGTCTTTTGACGTAATATTCCGTTATTTACAGCATTTGGAATACAAAGTACGTTATGTTCGTAACATTACCGATGTAGGACATATTGTAGATGATGTAGATGAGGGCGAAGATAAAATTGCCAAAAAAGCAAGACTCGAACAAATTGAACCGATGGAAGTAGTTCAACGTTACACCGTTGATTTTCATAAAATTTTAAGTGCTTTTAATTTTCTACCGCCGAGTATTGAACCAACGGCTACCGGGCACATCATTGAGCAAATTGAAATTATCAAAAAAATAATCGAAAAAGGTTTTGCTTATGAAGCTAATGGTTCGATTTATTTTGATGTGGTAAAATTTAACGAAGACCATCATTATGGTATCTTGAGTGGCAGAAACATAGAAGACATGTTGGCTAACACTAGAGACTTAGACGGTCAATCAGACAAACGCAATCCACAAGATTTTGCTTTGTGGAAAAAAGCCGAACCACAACACATCATGCGCTGGCCTTCGCCCTGGAGCGATGGATTCCCAGGTTGGCACCTAGAATGTACCGCTATGAGCACCAAATACTTGGGCAATCATTTTGACATTCACGGTGGTGGAATGGATTTGAAATTCCCACATCACGAATGTGAAATTGCTCAAAATGAAGCATGCACAGGACACACACCTGTGAATTATTGGATGCATGCCAATATGCTTACCTTGAATGGTAAGAAAATGGCAAAATCGACCGGTAACAATATTTTGCCTGGAGAAATATTATCAGGAGAGAATACTATTTTAAGCAAACCTTTTTCTGCATCGGTAACTCGTTTCTTCATGTTGCAAGCACATTACAGAAGCATTCTTGACTTTTCGGATGATGCTATTGTAGCAGCCGAAAAAGGATACAAACGATTAATGGAAGCGCTTTCTTTACTAAAAGACTTACCTACAAGCGCTCAATCATCTCTTGCTATTGAAGATTGGAAACAATTGTGCTATGACGCCATGAATGACGATTTTAACACACCAATTTTAATTGCACATTTATTTGAAGGCGTTCGTTTTATTAATCTAGTAAAAGACGGTAAAGAAACCCTTTCGTCTCAAGATCTAGCCACCTTCAAAACTGCTATCGAAGCCTTTGTTTTTGAGGTTTTGGGTCTTGAAAACGAAAAAGTTGCCGATAGTAACAACGACAAATTAGAAGGCACTATCCAGTTATTGATAGAAATGAGAAAGCAAGCCAGAGAGAATAAAAACTTTGCACTTTCTGATCAAATTAGAGACCAATTATTGGCATTGGGTATTCAACTGAAGGACGGTAAAGAAGGAACAACTTTTAGTATATAATTTGAAGTTAGAAATTAGAAGTTAGAAGTAGGTGATTAATGTTTCCAAACACACAATTTCTATACTTTTAGCCCCGATGGGAGTGACATCCTTTGCCTTTTTCCTTTAAAAAGGCAAAGATATAACGGACAGCGGGACTTATGATTACTAAAAAAACACCTATGTTTACTGCTCCAAACAGTTTTTAAAACAAAGTTTCTGAATCTGAATGTATGCTGAATCGAATACTTACCTATCCACTGATTGTTTTGGTTCGTTTTTACCAAGGGGCTATTTCGCCATTTACTCCTGCGGCTTGTCGTTATGAACCAACCTGCTCCAGCTATATGATTCAGGCCTTACAAACCCATGGTTTTTTATATGGTAGCTATTTAGGAATTAAGCGAATTTTGAGCTGTCATCCTTGGGGAGGTAAAGGCTACGATCCTGTACCTGAAAAAAAATGCCAACACAAATAGTCATAAATAATTGGCCTTTTTATTACATTAAATCTTTATTTTTACGAAAAACAAAAACACATAATGACACAAGATTTACACTTAGTTTGGAATCCTTCTGAGGGAATTGATTTGGGCTTTTTTATGATTCGCTATTACAGCCTCATGTTTGTAGTTGCATTTGGTTTGGGTTGGTACATAATGAAACACATTTTTGTTCGCGAAGGAGAATCCATCGATAAACTAGATTCTCTTTTTGTTTGGACCGTTTTGGCTACTCTATTAGGCGCTAGACTTGGACATGTATTTTTTTACGATTGGGAATACTATCGCAATCATTTGCTAGAAATATTACTTCCTGTTCGTTTTGAACCAGAATTTCAATTCACAGGATTTCAGGGATTAGCCAGTCATGGCGCAGCTATTTCTATTATTATAGCTATGTATTTGTATAGCAAAAACATATTGAGACGTCCTCAACTTTGGATCTTGGATCGTATTGTAATACCTGTTGCAAGTGGGGCAATCTTTGTAAGACTTGGCAATTTTTTCAATTCTGAAATCATTGGAAAAGAAACTACTTCTACTTTTGGAATTCGTTTTTTACACGACCAATTTAGCCCTAGAGAAGCAGTACAAGCCACCGGTATTCCTAATCCAAAAGAAGCCTATCACGCCATCGCATCTGATCCTAAATTTTCAGAATTGCTAGCTCAAGTTCCTGCGAAACACCCTACACAATTGTACGAAGCATTTTGCTATGTTTTCGTTTTTGCGATCTTATTTTTCTTGTATTGGAAAACAGAAGCAAGAAAGAAATCAGGCTATTTGTTTGGTTTATTCCTAGTCTTATTATTCACAGTACGTATCATTGTCGAATCGGTTAAAGAAAGTCAAGGTGGATTTGAAAGTAGTCTTGGCAATATTCTTTCAACAGGTCAATGGCTCAGCATACCATTTGTACTAATAGGTGTATTCTTTGTATTTAGAGCCAAAAAAGAAGCCTAATACAATCGAATTTTATATCAATCAAGCGTTACTTTGTAGTAGCGCTTTTTTTATATCGGAAAAACAAGCCCTAATTCGATGTTTTTAGTATTGAACCCTGCATTGGAAGAATTCAAACCTGCATTAGAAGTGTGCCGAAAGCTAGGTCGTACATCCAATGCAAAATACTTCAAATCTAAAGTATACCCTAGGGCTATAATATCACAAAAAGCAAATCCTTTCGACAATCGTTCGGTTTCTGTATCCGTAAGCATTGGACTTATACTTCCCAAAACATAAATAGCACTTCGTTTACTAATCTTTTTCTGAACCGTCATACCTAGATGTATTACACCTTCATTTATAGTTTTTAATTGCATAAAAGCATCGCGTTTAGCTTCATAATTTGGCGTTTCTGGCTTTACAAAATAAAAATTGAGTAATTGATGCGTAGCACGATTGTACTCGGGACCAAAGAAAAAAGTAAAATCAACTTTCTTGTACGTCCGCCACTTTTTATAAAAAAGCAATTTATATGTAGAATTGGTATAGGTATAATCGGTGTTTTTAATAGCATTTCCTGTTCCACAAGAAAAACCAAATTCCCAACTATCCTTACTCGATTGACACCATATAAAATTACTACAAAGGAGGAATAAAAAAGAAATAAATAATCGCATGCACTTGATTGGTTTAAATAAAAAAGCATTCCTAGGAATCTAGGAATGCTTTCAAAAGTAAACTAAAAAATTGTATTATTTAGGTAGTGTCTCGCTAACTGTGTAAGTTGAAAAGTTATTCTGAAAATTTGAGCTAATTCAAAAAGCTCCAAATTTTCGGAAATAACTTTTTAACCTTTTATATATTTACATAGGGTCTACTGAAAAACCCCTATAAAATTGCAAATCAATCAGATATATTTACATTTGAGCTACTAAGTGCAAGGTATTATGCAAAAAAGTCCAAAAAAGCGTGCATCAACGCCTGATTTTGTGAGCCAAAATCAGCTAATTTTCGAGGGATTTGAGTCCCCTTTTAAAAAAAAATGAATCCTGAAAACCGCTGGGTTGTTCTAGCAAATCTAATTCCTTGGGATGAAATTTGCAACATTTACCTCAAGGCGATTCCCAAAAAAGCAAGTGGGCGACCTGGATTGAGTCCCAGAGTGGTTTTGGGAGCTGTAATCATCAAACATTTGTGTGATATAGATGACAGGGAAACTGTGGCTCAAATTTCGGAGAACATTTATATGCAACACTTCTTGGGCTATTCGAGTTTTTCAGACGAACCACCCTTTGATGCTTCTTTGTTTGTGAGCCTTCGAAAGCATTTAAGTTTAGATGTTTTGAACAGCATTAACAAAAAATCATTGCCATAAAAACCAAACTTGAGCAAAATAAAAGCGTCAAAAAAGACGGCTCAGACCCGGATAACAAACCCGAAAAACCCAACGGAGGAACGGTTTTGATCGACGCAACGGCTTGTCCTCAGGACATTGCTTATCCTACTGATTTGAATTTGCTCAACGATACTAGAGAGAAATGCGGGATGCTTATAGACCTTTTGTATGCCTAAGACCTTCACGGAAAAAAGCCAAGAATTTATCAAGAAAAAGCCAGAACAGTATATCTTCAAACGGCACAAAAAAAGTGTAAAACAGGCAAAATAGTGCGCAAAGGAGTTGGCCAACAACTCCGCTATTTGAAACGAAATATTCGACATATTAACCGATTATTAGACAAATACACCTGTATTCCGCTTAAAGAAAAGGAGTTGAAATATTGGTACCTGATACAAACTTTTAATGACCAACAAAAGGAGATGTTTAAAGAAAATACCAAATCGGTTGAGCACCGAATTGTAAGCATTCATCAACCACATGTTCGACCAATTTTTAGAGGAAAAATCCAAGATAAAGTAGAATTTGGGGCAAAAATACATTGTTCAATGATTGACGGAATTGCCTTTTTAGACGAGCTGAGTTGGGATGCTTATAACGAAGGAAGCCATTTATCGGAATATGTGGAGCTGTACAAAAACAGATTTGGTTGCTATCCCAAAAACCTTATGGTCGATAAAATATACAGCACCAGAGAAAATCGGAGAAAGCTCAAAGAAAAAGGAGTCAACCCAATTGGAAAGCCCTTGGGGCGACCTTCACTGGCAGCGCAAAACGTCTTAAGTCCAGGGGAAAGAAATCCGATAGAAGGTAAATTTGGTCAAGCAAAGTCGGGATAGGGTTTAGAACGTGTAAAAGCAAGGCTGCAAGACACAAGTGAATCTTGGATTGCCAGTATCATTTTAGTGCTCAACCTAGTCAAATTGGCTGGGGTGGCACTACAGTGGCTACTCATTCTGATAATGGCTAGTTTATCCGAATACTTTTTGCTAAAAACAGACGAAAACAAAAATAGGTGCGATTTAAACGAAAATCGCACCTATGAATTAGCGTTGTTATGAAAATATGAAATAAATGCGTCTCTGAGTTTTTCAGCAGACCCTAAATAGTCAAAAATTAAACAACTTTTTCGTTGGTCATTAGATATTCCTGGATGCTTTGAGTCCGCACAACAAAACATCTTCCGCTTCTCAATGACATAACAAAGAAAAAAAAGTATATTGAAAAATGTAAATCAATTTGTTAACAATAAAGTTTAAAAACCAAACTTCTTGTAAACCAAAATCATGAAAGGTCAAAGGTCAAACACATAACTCATAACTTATAACTCACAATTGAAACTCACAACAGATAACTGATTACTCCATTGGATGTATGGATTTCAAAAGTTGGTGCCATTGGTGTTTTTGGGTTTGCCAATCGAAGGTGGCGGCTTTTTGGTGGGCGTTGTGCGTTAAAACATTGAACCTTTCGGGGTTTTTCAATAGATTATGGATGGCTTGGGTCATTGCTTGGGTGGCACTGTCGGGCACAAGGAGGCCGTTGACTTGGTCTTGAATTAAGAAAGGCATTCCTCCCACGTTGGTGGAGACCACGGCAAGCCCTAAACTCATGGCTTCGATGACACTCACCGGCGTGTTGTCGAAATGGGTAGTATTCAGGAAAAAATCGTAATCGGCGGCTAAGCTGATCCAATCTGCTTTGGTCATTGGCCCTTTATAGTGTACGTTGGCCCCTGCTCTTGCCGCTTCTTTCTCCAAGATAGGCCAAAACTTTTCTTTATCTGGCCCCACCAAACAGAGCTCCGCCTCTGGGTACTGTTTGGCGAGTTCGGCTACTACCTCAATAGCCATTTGAGGATGGTACAAATGCGCCAAGGCTCTCACCCATAACAGCTTGGGTCGTGGATTCGGGCGTGATTGAAACGTATAATTAGCTGCTTCAATCGTATTGGGAATATGTACTAAGCGTGGTACCTCTAGCGCTTCGAAGGCTTCTAGTAAATAAGCAGAAGGACACACATTGCCATACGCATAGTGAAAAAGTTGCTGACAACTTTTGGTATGGGTTTGCCAGCGTTGGGGCAAATTGCCACCATGTAATATGGGGATATAGGGGATTTTTTGTACTCTACACAGTAAACTCACCGCATAAGCATACCAAAAATTAGTGGTGCTGTAAGTATCTATCAGCACTGCGTCGGCTTTGCGGTAGCGGATTACGGTCCAAAGCATGTGCCCCAAGCGTAAGATTTTGTTTTTATAGGAGGAGGCATACTTTATGTTATACCCCTCATTTTCCAAAAGCGGTCCCAAGGTGTCAATACCCGTGGGATTGGCACCATGTTGGGCTAATTTATTTCCTATGTAAATCAGTTGTTTCACGCGTAATTTTTAAAAGTGACAAGGCATAGACAAAAGCGGGTGCTGCCAAGCGCATGGCGGCATGGTTGATGGTGAGTGCCCAAAACACCAAAAAAGACAAAGCCAACAGGTGTTGTCGATTCCCCATCCAATGTAACAAAGGAGTCGCCACTAACAACATTAAACCCAGCAGTCCGAAGACTCCATGCTCTGCTAGCATACGGGTTATTTCGTTGTGTGAGGCCGCTTCAATCCCCGTTTGCGCCTCTCGCAATTCTTTATTTTTTCCTACTCCTACTCCTAAAATGGGGTTTTCGAAAAACATTTGAAGTTCCGTTGCCATCAACTCTTCCCTACCCGACAATTTACTTTTTTTTACTCTACCCGCTGCATCTTGATTCGCATACCGTTTGTCCAACATACCATTGGTTTGCAATGAACTATAAGTCCAAACCCCCAAACCTGCTAAAAAAGCCATTCCTATGATGATTCCAATTTTGGGCTTTAGGCTTCCCTTGGCTTGATAGAACAAGAGCAACAAAAACACGCCAATCATCACTAAGGCAGTAAGCATGCCCCCTCTAGAAAAAGTCACTAAGCCTCGATAGGCGAACAACAGCATCACCCCTCCGTTGAGGAGTTGCCAAAAGCGATTGGGGGATTGTAAAAGTACATGCACGAAAAAGACAAAAGTACCCAAGCCCAACATGGTGGAGACTTGATTGGGTCCGAACCCACCAGAGGTTTCAAAATTGGATTGGGTCCCCGTTACTACATCGCGCACACTGGGATTGTACAACATCAAATAGACTAACAGAGTGATTAAAGGGAGTCCTAGAGCTGTGACCACAGTTAGCAGTCGCTGCATGGGTATGACTCTCTGATAACAATAGATCGCTGCTATCCCTAAACAAATAGGTCCGGTAATGTTAAAAAATATGGCTTTTTTAACATCGGTAGATAGGTTTAAAGTAAAAAAGGATAGTAGGATAGCAGGGATCAGCAGGATCAAGAAAATCCAATACACTAAAGCGTTTTTGGAAAAACCGGCATAAAACATCCCCAGCAATAAAAAAAAGACTACTGAAAACTTGCCGTATTCGTTAATCCAACTTCCTCCCGTCATCCGCAATACGATTTCGGCACTGATGATGTAAGCACTGATCAATAAGGCTTGGTGGTTGCTGTTTTTGGTTTTCGCCATCCAATACGCTCCCACTATCAAAATAGCGAGGGCATATACCTTAGACAACAAGGGTACCATAAAAAACAGTAATCCTAAGCCCGCATGAGCGGCTAAGGCATATCCATAGTACACTTCTTCTCTTTTCATTTTATAATTGTGCTAGCCATTGTAAATACTTTTGGAGTACCCCTTCGCTGCTGTAGTGTTGTTTTATGGTTTCGTGTAAGGCTTTCCCTAACTCGTTTCGTTTACTCTCCTCCTGAATGAGTCCGCTTAGCGCTTCATAAAAGCCTACTGAATCTTCCGAAGGCACTAGTAACGCATTGCTGTTGTGGGTGAGCATCGCTGGCAATTCGCCCACGGCAGTTACCACTATTGGCAATTGCTGTTGCCCATATTCTAACACGGCCACTGGTAATCCTTCAGATACTGAAGTGAGCACCCCAATAGTGCTTTGTTGTAAAATGTGCTCTATATCCGATTGGGCTCCGTACAAAAATACTTGATTTTGGAGTTGTTTTTCTTGAATTTTGGATTTTATTTCTCGGGCATAGTCATCCCCAAAATCTTTGCCCACCAAATGCCAAGTCCAATCGGGGTGCGACTTTTTCAGCATTTCAGCAACGGTTAGTAACAGCAAGTGGTTTTTCTGTTCTCGTAAATTGGCCAACAACAGGATGCGTTTCCTCTCTATTCCAAATAACTGAGTAGTTTTAGTTGTAGTCTCTGGTGAATGCGAAACAAAATTGGGTAAATACACCACATTTTTAGCTTTCAGAACCTCCAGTGTCCAATCTTTCAGCAATTGATTTACCACGATAACTCCGTTAAAAAAAGGAGCGGTTAGTTGCAGTGTCTTTTTGGGTCGATTGGCTAAAAATTCCGCTTTACCGTAATGGTCGTGACGGATTAATATGAGTTTGGGTAAAGTACACTTTAACAACACCGCCCAAAAAAAAGAAGTGCTGTGTGCTTGAATGTGGGTAATTTGGTGTTGTTGCACAAAGCACCGCAATTTCCAAAACACTTTCCCATCGAATGCTCCTTGTTTGTGCAAACAACTGTAGCTCACTTTGGGATGCAGTTGTTGCCGCAAGAAGCCTTCTTTGCGCGTGGCTACTAAAGCCGAAACTTCAGCATGAGCCACTAGCGCATTGGCGTAGTGCACTGCCATGCGTTCGGCGCCGCCGGTTTCTAGAGAATCGATTAGTTGAAGGATGCGCATTGGGGAAGGGGTTAAATTGTTTTGGATTTAAAGTTTAAAGTTTAAAGTTAACTGGGTTGTGCGTTGTGGGTTGTGGGCTATGGGTATCGGTTATGGGTTATGGGTTATGGGTTATGGGTTAAAAACATATATTTTTTTTTGGGATCTTGGCTTGATATTGAAAGTATCTCACGTTTTTTCTGATTTGTATTAACTGTGTACCTAATTTTAACCGCGAGGTTCGCAAAGGATTACGCAAAGGACGCTCATTTCAGGGTTGTCCTTTGTTTTCGCTGTAGACTAGCGGCTAACGCTTTTACTGAAATCCTACATTCCATTTTTACCGACAAAAAAACACACCCCCAGCCCCTCTTAAGAGGGGAGCCGTACTGCATTTAAACTTATCCTCCTTATGTACTAACATCTTATTTTATTTTTAAAGCCCCTACTATAGTATATATTTTTTTCTTAATTTCACTTAACCCCTATAAATTTTCAAAAATAGAAAAAAAGTAGTGCCCCTTACCTTAATCCTACTTCGAATATCATTTTCCTTTTAGGCATTGTTGTATTTCTTGTTCCAATACTTCTAAGGTGTACTGGCGGGACCAAGCGGCTGCTTTTTCTCTCTTGGTGTGCCATGCCTCGCTATCAGAGAAAAGCTTTTCCAGTTGGGCCACATCTTGTTGCAATTCTAGGGTCAACAGTTCGCCTCTAGCTCCTTGGTGGAGCATAAAAGGCACACAAGACACGGGAGTCGCCAAGGGTACGCACCCCCAAAACATGCCTTCGGCTATGGCTTTGGGCCAGCCCTCGCTTTGGGAGGGTAAGATCACAAAATGGCTGTTTTGGTAAGCGCCTTTAAGTGTGGCTTTGTTTTGGTTGCCCATTAACTGTATGCAAGATTCCAATTGATGGGTTGTGATGTAGTCTTGCAAAGTCGCTCGTTCGGGTCCTTCGCCATACAAGGCTAAATGTACGTCTTGTCCTTTTTGGCGCAAGGCTTCGATGAGTTGCACCGCATAGCTAGGGCGTTTGCCTTTGGAAAGTGTCCCCACAAAAATAAAACGCTTTGTTCCTTGTAAATCCAGGCGGGGTAAGGGCTCTATTTCTGAGGCTGCATAGGTAGCCGTAAAACAAGGTCGGATATTTTTGGACATTCCTTCCCATTCCCCATAGACCAAAACCTGCATGTTTCGCGTTAAAAAAGTATAACTCAACAGCCATTTTTGCAAGCGATAACTCCATGGCTGTTGCGCATTGGGATCCCAATTGCCCGCATATTTGGCCGTTTTGGGTTTGTGGGGAAAAAAGATTTGCACCACACAGCCTAACAAACCAATGTTGCCCGGACAGCGCAAATGGATGTGGTCTGCCCAATACATCGCTCTGAAAACTTGCCAAAGGATAAGGGGGCTGTTCCAACACGCCTTTATTCGGGCACTCCAAGATTTCAAATCGATGCTCGGAATTTTAGAAAACGTGAGGTTTTCGTGCTGGTAGCCTTCCTCGATTGGCGTTAAGCTGTCTACACTACAAGGTGCCACGATTTGGACTTCATCCACCTTAGACAACCACAAATTCATCTCTCGCACATAGGGGGCATAGCCAAAGTAACTTTTGTCTTTGACTTTGTGGACCACGTGCGTAATTAGGGCGAATTTCATATAAGTTTATTAATTACCACTTTCGGCGTTAAATTATTATCAAAATATTGACGACTTCCACTTTCTAGCTTCATTTTAAATTCTTCATCTTTTAACAATTTTTGAATTTTCTCTTTAATTGAATCCACATCTTTTGCATATAAAACATGTATATTATCATTTAATTCTTCTGGAAAACTATTCGTATGAGGGGTTGTAATTATTGCTTTACCTAAAGCCAAAAATTCTGCTAATTTCCATCCGTGACATAATAGAACGGCTGGTGTTGAAAATACAAAAGCTGATTTTTTTATTTTTGATAAATAATCTTTTAATTGAATTCTTGAAGAATATACTAAATTATCATATCCTAAATTATCTCCATCGTTTCTTGGTGCAAAACCACCTTCAAAATCCACATCAATATTATCTATACATTCTTTGATAAACTTTGCCCTATAATCATTAGTAGTAGGTTCTTTTTTCCAAATACTTGTTATAAAAAAAACGTAACTTTTAGTTGATTTTTCAAAAGTGTAACTTTCTAGTGCTTCTCTTCTGTATTGCCGCCAATAATTAGCCAAAAACTCTCGTTTATAAGTTATTCTATTATAAAAAACAACTAAATTATAAAAAGCTAATCCAAAAGATCTGAAACTATTCCAAATCCTAATTCCAAAACTAGGCCCTATCGCAGTAACTTTATGCTTATAATCTGAAGCTATTTGATTGCTATTATAATTCACTTTGCCATATATATCACACCATTCGATTACTTCTGGATCGATCTCGTTTGAATCCCTTGAGTCAATTCCGATTTTTTTTTCGATTCCATTTTGTCTAACAATTGCAGCAAAAGTACCTTGCCTAAAGTTTGGGAACTTAGACGTATTAAATTTAATTTTGAATTTGTTGTCTCTAAATCCTTTGAGGTAATAAGCATCATAATACACATTACACAAACCATAAACATATACCTTCTTTTCCATTTACTATTCTAAATTAGGTTTATTTAACTTCAAACTCCACCAGCCCACGGTTCTTCCCAAAGCTTCCGTAAAAGCCGCTTTTCTTTTGGAAGTCGTCACAACATTGGTAAAACGAATTAGGGTTAGGAGTACTGTAATCGCATGCCATTTGAAACGGTCTTTAAAGAGTGGGTTGGGATTTTTTATTCGCCACACGTACCAGCCGTTGCGGACCACCATTTTACCATATTGGAATTGGTTTGGTCTTCCAGAAGGATGATGAAAATGACTTAATTGTACTTTCGTATTTATCACATTTTTACCGAATTGTAAAGCCCTGATGCTAAAATCGGCATCTTCATATAAGCCATAGCCTTCAAAATACGGAGAAAATTGAATGTGTTCCACCACCTTTTTTCTAAAGGCCATCGACATGCCTATTAATAAATCTACTTCATAGGTTTTCCCATTCAAAGGAAATCCACAAGTGCGTCCATGTGAAAAAGTAGGCATTTTCCCAGGGCCTAGATTGGATTGTAATCCTAAATAGTTTCGCACCACATTTCGTTGGCCTTCCTTATACACATAGCCCTCCAATAGATAATACCAATTTGCAGCATATTTTTTATCTAGAGTAACTTTTTTCCATTTATTCTCATTAATTGCTACTCCTCCTACTCCAGCAATAGCCTTATCTGATTGAAATGTATTAACCAACTCCTCAAAATAGTCTTTTTCGAGAACCGTATCATCGTCTAAAAAAGATACTAACTCCATAGCTTTTCCCACTCGAGCAATGCCATAATTGCGCTGTCGGGTTAGTCCTCGGGCTTCGTCTGGGACCTTGAAATACTGTAGCCTTTGAAAATCCTGTTGCGCTATTAGTGTTTGCGTTGCTTCGTCTGAAGATCCATCAATGATCAGGATTTCATCAGGATACCGCGTTTGCTGTTGCACCGATTGTAACAATTCCAACAAAGGTTTGGGGCGTTGGTAGGTACAGATGATAAGGGAAAATTTCATTAACTTTTATTTTTGAGCCTTTTTGAAGAGGACTATTCAATTAACTTTTAAAACAACTAAAATATTTCCCGCCGTCAACTCGTCTACCGAGTATCCTGAGTAGTCTTCATTTAATGGTACTTTTTTAAACAACTCAAATTGTTTGGAATTTATATCTATACTTTGATATTCTAAATACAACACTTCCAATCCACATTTATCAAAAATTCTTAAAAATTGAGGTAATCGCAGTCGATTATGAAAATCAAATTTTGTGTGTATTTTTTCCCATTCCGATTTACTAAATCTCAAAAAATCGTGAAGAGATAAACTAGCATCACCATGCGCTCTTAAATCACTTGGAGAAATAAAATGTACAATAATAGTTCCTTGCAATAACTCTTTCTTACATTTTTTGTGAAATGTGATAACATCTTCTTCCTTCATATGTGATAACACATAACGGGAAAATACTAAATCAACTTCAGGAATTTTATATTTAACAATGTCATAATTAGAAAAATAATCTATCCCTTCAGGCAATCCAAATTTGCATTTAATATTAGGAATTATTTCACAGGAATACTTACTTGAAAATAAGGTATTCAATTCAATTATTCTTTTTCTATTGAAATGTCGATTAATATCTACCGTTGTAATATTTCCTGTTTTCAATTTATATTTAAAAAAATATGGCATAGCAGGAAACCATCCCGAACCAATCTCTAGGATTGATTTACCTTTAACTGATATCGATAACTTATCAAAAACAACATCTAATCTATTTAGTGTTGCTTCAGCGCTTTTTAATTTATTCTCTAATGTACTCTTTTCAAAAAACTTTTGAATTTTATGATATAAATAATCATCTATCCTATTAGGGAACAGCTCTAATGTTTGGAACAACTTTGTTTTTAATTGATGATTCATTCCTTTTTTTCTTCTCTTAGTAATTAAAAATTATGTTATATACCTATATTCAATTGTCCCAGTACGGCATATCATAATACTCCCATTTTCCTCTACATCAAACACAACACATTCCATTGTACTCCAATACCTTACCCATTCCTTTAAGGTTGGATTCCATATTTCTCTCTCTTTAATTTTTTGTCCTAACACTTTAAAATTTTGCGCTACTATAGCATCAATGGTCGAGGGGGTATTCATTAGTTTTCCAGTATGATATGACATTGGAACAGAAAAATAAGTATGCGCAATGAAAACTCCTTTTTCTTTGACCAATATATCAAGGTTGTCACTGCATAAGGCCTTTTTAAAATCCACCATTTCTAGGGTTTGAAAGATATAAAAATCATGCTCAAAAAGTCGGTGCTTAAAAAACAAAGGCTGGTATTTTGCTAAAGGATATGGCTTACTTTTTACAGTGTTCCAATGCCAAAACACTTTCAAAATCTTAATCCCTAAGCCCCCACTTGTTCGACACAAGGCTAAAAAAGAACGCATGCGCTTTTGGTAAACCACTTGTTTGAAAAGCCCCGCTACTTTTCGGTACTGACGCAAAATCGTGGGATGTTCATAAAAATGAAATACTATGTTTTTGATCATCATGGGGACACTAGAGGCAGCCCCCAATCCTTTAATACCTTTCCAGAAGTTTTGTAACGTAAAATGCTGGGGATTTAATTGATTGATTACCCCTTGAGTAGCGGTCCCCGAATCGATATAATTCCAAAGAATAGCAATCTTTTTATTCTTCAAATTCGCTTCATACTCGCGGGTATCTATAGCGTGTTGCTCAAAGAGTGACAAATTATACGGCTGATACCCATGATCTATCCAAGTTGTAAGATCGGGACAAGGCGGAGTGAAACTAAAAAACTCGCTTTTACTGTCCTCAACTGTCCTCAAGGATTGCGTCAACGAATGATAACACAATTCATGTCCGTCCTTGCGCCAAAGGTTCAGTTCGGCCGCATCCTTTTCATAAGAGGCGTTATCGGCTCTTTTTGAAAAATGTTCAACGAAAAACCCCTTGGTTACCTTGATATTATGCTCTTTAAAAAACTGTCTTTGAAGTACTAAATTATCTGCTGTATCAAAATCGCAATGATCTGTAAAACAAACGACGGCCGAAAAAGGAATTTTAGATCTACTACATTCAACAGCATACTTCTTGGAAAACAACAACGCCAAAGGCGGTAAAGCGGAAAAATTGGGTGTAACTGTCTTTAAATACCTATCATTGGCTGGTAAACCATAGTGCGAAATAGAAGCTGCCCCTTGTGGATTGAAACGCCATAAAAGTACCGATTTGTTTTTTGTATGTACTTCCCAAATACCTGCCAAAATATTGGCCTGAAGTAACGTACCATCCGCAAATTTTACAATTTTAGGACACAACTCATTGGCGACCCAATCGAAATTTGCTTTCTTCCATTGATAATCGTGGGTGCGAAAAAAAGCTATTGGCTGAGTTAAATTGAATTCCAAATCAAACGCTCTTAGATTGGAACTTAAAAAGTCTTCAAGCCCAATCGTTACTTTATACGGATTGCTGTAATTGAAACTAACTTCTTTTCTGCCCGTCGGCAAAATTATGGCAATAGATTGTATCAAAATATTTGGGGCTAATGTAATTAGGTTGTATTCAAGTTATACATACATTGTTTTGATTATAACAGGATACATTTAAAAAACAAAGATAAAAAAGTGTCCTAAAGTTAAGCTATTAAAATACTAAAATAACCGTTTCTTACCCCTCTCTAACTCACTAAAACTGATTTAACAGTTGCATACTGTTTGAAGAAATAAATGAAAATTATAGTATTTTATCATCAATATTCATCTCCTATTTCTTCTTTTATTGCTCTTTAATACCTTTCATTTTTAACTGCATTGCCCAATATTCGCTCACTCTCCATTGTTTTCTAAAAGTGGTTAGATAACGTAAAGGGTTTTTAATTTTTTGTACTTTGTAAAATTTGAAAAATAAAAGGGTTTTATACCCTAAAATTTGCTCTTGGCTATCGTATTTTTGTTTGACATACATAATCGTTGGCGAAGGTTTGGGTTGAATAGTTTCCTCTTGCCATTGTAATTTTGGCTTGGTTCTAAAGCCTCCCATAGGTGCTTTAAGATGTGTGATAGGTGGATTAGGAAAATACACCACATCCACCCCTAAGTTTCTAATTTGACGTCCAAAATCAGTATCCTCACCATACCCAAATTCCAAAGCCCCATCAAAAGCCAAATGTTGTAGTAATTCTGTTTTTAAAAAACTATTGCCTGAACCGAAAATACTAGACTGATTGATCTGAGTTTGATTTATTTTTTCATGTGGCTGTAAATAGGAGTTAGTTACACACTTTTCGCCATACTGTTTAATATTCTCAAACGTTTTTTCAATCAAATCTGCTTCAAATCGATTATCGTCATCGTTTAAAAACACCCACTCACTTTCCACCTGTTCCAAGGCTACATTTCTGGCATTGCAAGCCCCGGGTTGGTGTGTAAAAGTATGTTTAATCTTAAACGGCCAAGTTTCACTTTGTAAATAGTCTAATTCGGAACCACTTCCGGGCAAAGGGTTTTGCTCTACAATAATCACATTCTTTGGTAAATGAGTTTGTTGGGCCAAATCTTGCAACACCCCATACAAATACTGCTTTCTACCAATGGTTGGAATGATCACATCTATAGTCCCCTCTTGCACCACTGTTTTATTGGATGCCACCTTTATATGATCAAGGTTAATCGCTAATCTATTTCTCTTTTTATAAAAAACCGCTTTAAAAAAGGCTAGTATTGGCCATCGCTTTTCGTAAAGTATCACGTTAAATAGTAACAAAAACAACCATCTGGTTTTATAATGTTGTTGTACAAAACGAAACAAGACCGATTTGGATGTCCTTGGTGTTTTGTTTTCCACTCGCTTTTTAAAAAAACGAGGCTCCGAATAACAAAACACTCCCAAAGGCATCAGTACTTTAGCAATGGAGTGCAAAAAATAATCCAAATCCTCTTCTATGGGTATCGTTTTAGCTACCGCCAAGAGGACTTGCGCTGAGATTCCCCCTCCCCAACTGCTCATTTGCCAAGTGGGATATCGCACTTCTTTATTGAATTTAATAAAAGGAGAACTTTCTACATAGCCTATTCGATCGGATAAATAGCTTCCTTGAAAAGGATTGTACGAAGCCATGATTTTTTTATGGTGGAAAATAAGAGGTAAATCCACTAGTTGTAACTCTTGTTGTAGATCCTCATGACACCAGATGATTTGTTGCTCTGGAAAAGTAGTTGCCATTTCTACTAATGCTGCTGCTACTGTTTTGGAAGTACAGCCGACTTGAATTCCATTTGCTTGTACTCGAACCACACGATTCCTGTTATGATAGACAATTACCATTACTTTTTACTATTCTTTAAAACGTTAGCGTAAAAGTCAAGATTTTGTTGTGCAATTTTTACAATATCAAATTTTTCTTCGACCCTTTTTCTAGCTTGCATCCCCATTTGTTGGCCCAAGTCGGGATGCTTTAGTAATTGCACAATTTTGTTTGCAAAGTTGGTATAATCTTGAGGATGTACTAAAAAGCCGCTTTCTCCGTCCACAATCAACTCCTTAGCCCAGCCGATATTAGAGTTGACTACCGGTTTTTGCATTGCCATGGCCTCGATGGTGACCATTCCTTGTGTTTCTGCAAAGGTTGGAAAGATACAAATATGCGCTCTTTTTATCTGTTTTTGTATCTCCTGATAAGGCATCTTACCCAAATAATGGATATTTGCTTTGTCTTTCTCGTTTACATACTGTTGTAGTACTGCCCATGTGGAAGCCGATTGGGTTTGGATATCAAACGAATCACTGCCCACTAATCGCATTTGCGCATTTGGATATTGCTTTCGCACTTCATGAAAAATGTCTGGTAATTCTAATACCCCTTTCTTTCGAATAAGAGTTCCCACATAAAGTATAACACCTTCTTCATAACAGTCCGGTTCCTGGTTTTGAAAATATTTTAAATTCAATCCATTAGGAATCACCTCTATTTTTCGCTCAACTAGTTTAAATAATTGCTTCGTAATAGTAGCGGCAAATTGAGTAGGGGAAACATAGGCTTTAGCTCTTTTTATGGCTAATTTTTCCAACACAAAATTTTTCCATTTTTGTTTTCTTGCCTCCAAATGGCAAAAATAGGCGTCAGTACCATGCAAACGAATGACCAAAGGTACTCTCAAACTCATCAAGGCTGTAATTCCTGTCCAATCGGCTGCTTCTATCAAATCTATCCCCTGTGCTACAACTAACTTATTCAAATAGTTCTGAATAAAATTTCGATGCAAATACCACCCTAAGATTCTGTACTTTCTATTTTGAAGTAAGTGAATCTTAATTCCTTCCTCCTCAAAATGCATTGTTGTTGCTTGTCCATAGACTACCACTGTTACCTTAACTCCCGAAGCTCTCAAGGCTATGGCTAAGTTGTGGATACTTGTCCCTATGCCTGCTGCATGTTTAACCTTAGGATGTGGGTATTCTGGAGTAAGAAAAGCAATATGCATGCAAAAATAGAGTTTTGTTAATTATCCTTTTATTTGTCAGACAAGTAGGTTTTACTATTCAAAAAAGTCCTTTATTATTCTAGCTGTAAAAATTCTAGCCCCTGCATCGTTCATGTGCCCGCAAGAGGAGAAATAGCGATCTTCCTTAACTACGTCTTCGTAATTGTGAATTTCTGGGTACAGTTTTTTCACTTTCTCAAAATAATTCATCCCTTTAGTATTTTCGCACATGGGCGTCATCAGGGGTATAAACTTAATGTTTTTTTGTTGACAAATTTGCTTGATTTCTTCGTAATAGGGATTTTTTACTAAAGGATTTAAATTCACCAAATTGTTTTTCATGTTGGCGTTGGGCTTTTTCCCGAGAGGATAGTAGCCGTTATTTTCCATTAGCGCTGTTTTCTTCCCAATAGCTGTAAAAAAAACTTCTCTTATCCCAATCTTACTATCGTATTTCACATAGCGGTAAAAGGGCAGGTAGTACAATTCGGCAAAATCGGCTTCCTTTTCAAAATGATGGCGCACCGTTTCGGATTCATGGAGAAAGGGCAAAAATTTAGCCGAAATGCCCTCTGCTTGCTGGTCGTTGGACAAGTTCAAGTCGGCTTCTAATAGTACCGTCTTGATCGCATAGTTGCGCTCTACCATCAATTTTAACAGTAAGGCCGCTTCGAACAAATGCCCGCCACTCATGCCGTAGTTGAAGGTTTTTAATCCCTGTGCTTCAAACATAGGCGCTACAAAATGATTGTTGGCCCGGGAGGAACCCAAGATCACCACATCGTATTGCTCGGCGCTGGAATTGAACACTTTTTCAATTTTTCCTCGCTTGGTGGATTGGAGGTATATTTTGGTGTAGGCAAGATCCAGTAAGAATGCAATGATGATGGTGATTGCCATTACTTGTATGGTGTATTTTAAAAAATGTTTCATTTTTTTATTCTTCTTTTTTTAATTCCCAATTCTTCTTGTTCTCTATTGCTTTTGAAAATCTGTAAAAAAACAACATCATCTAACTACTTTATTTTGTATGTAAAGCTTTATAAACCCTTTTTTTTTAGATTGAAAAAATCCCATATCATTGAACTATTGTTCTTTTTTGCATCGCCCAAAAAAGAACCAAAAAACGCTAGCCCTGGACTGTTCGCCGACCCACTATTTTCTCAATTCTGAAATCCAACGAACTCGCTTCGCTCAAACAGCGTTGGATTTTTTCAGAATTTTCGAAAAGTGGGTGCCCGGCTGCCACAGTCAATGGGCGGCAACCTTCTAAGAGCATTTGCTTTACACCATTTTAAATCCCCTTTAACGTTGTACAATGCGTCCTCATTTCGAAAATGAAAAAATCACCCTTTGCTTTGTCAGGTCGAGCGGAGTCGAGACCCTTTTTTATAACTAATCCTCTTTATAAACAATAATCTCGACTGCGCTCGATTTGACAACTAATTAAATCAAATCTCTCTGTCAGGTCGAGCGGAGTCGAGACCCTTTTATAACTAATCCTCTTGATAAACGATAATCTCGATCCCTCGATAAACTCGGGACAGGCTAAGCTCGATTTGACAAACTGCTTATTACTTTAATTATCCCAATTCGTTTAATAGCATCTCTATCCTTCGGTAAACTCGTGACATTCTCTACTCGATTTGACAACGAAACCTCATCACTCAACTTGTCAGGTCGAGCGGAGTCGAGACCTTTTTATAGCCACATTTTTTTTACAACAACTAATCTCGATCCCTCGATGAACTCGGGACAGGCTCAGCTCGATTTGACAAACTGCTTATTACTTTAATTATCCCAATTCGTTTAATAGCATCTCTATCCTTCGGTAAACTTGAGACAGGCTAAGCTCGATTTGACAACTAATTAAATCAAATCTCTCTGTCACGTCGAGCGCAGTCGAGACGCTTAATTCCTAAAACTGAAAATAAATAAATTCCTTATAATCCGAAAAAGTGCCCAAAGCCATAATGGCGGCAATGGCGAGTCCAATTTTTACTAAGCTATATTTCCCTGAAAGGGGCTCGACACGGTTTCTGTTGTTCCATTCTACCATTACAAAAACACCAATTAAAAGGAGTATCTCGTAATTGTAGCGTTCGTTGGCTAAATATTGTGCACTGAAATCACCATTGATGATCATTTGTTTTAGGTAGCCGACCGCTTCTGTAATCGACTTGGCCCTAAAGAAAACCCAAGCGATAGTGCTCAAGGTGAACGTCAGCAGGATGTTGCCCAAGGTCTTGAGTCCGCGTGTATCATAGGTTACTACTATGGGTCCGGTATGGTTTCTGTTTTTTTGCAACACCAATAAGGGTAAAAAGTACACCGCATTTAAGAGTCCCCAAACGATAAAGGTCCAATTCGCCCCATGCCAAAACCCACTCACTAAAAAAATAATAAAGGTGTTACGGATTTTATACGCCATGCCGCCCTGACTTCCTCCGAGTGGAATGTATAAATAATCCCGAAACCAAGAGGATAAGGAGATGTGCCAACGGCGCCAAAATTCGGCTATATCTCTTGAAAAATAAGGGTAATTGAAGTTTTTGAGTAAGTCGATACCGAACAATTTGGACATTCCTAGGGCCATATCTGAATAACCTGAGAAATCGCCATAGATTTGAAAGGCAAAATACACCGCTCCCAAAATCAAAGAGAGCGCATTCATCGAAGGATAATTGTCAAATACTGCATTGGCGTACGTGGCACAAGTATCGGCTATGACTACTTTTTTGACCAATCCCCAAAGCAGTTGTGCCATGCCTTCTTTGGCTTTTTCTAGATCAAAGCTGCGTTTTACTTTTACTTGTGGCAATAAATGTGTGGCTCTTTCAATAGGCCCTGCTACCAACAGAGGAAAATAACTCACAAACAAAGAATAATCGACAAAGTTATATTCCGCTTTGATGCGTTTGTAATAAATATCAATCACATACGACAAGCCGTGAAAGGTATAAAAGGAAATCCCCACGGGTAATACTAACTGCAATAAGAAGGGTTGGGTGTGGAAGCCAAAACCGTTGAGGAGTTGGGTAAAGGAGGTCGCAAAAAAGTTAAAGTATTTGAATACCCCCAAAAAGCCTAAATTGACCAGGATACTCAACCAAAACCAAAACTTTCTGCCCTTTTCATTGCTGCTCTTTTCGATTCGGATTCCGGTGTAATAGTCCAAAAAGGTTGAGAACACCAGCAAAAATAAAAATCGCCAATCCCAGCAGGAATAGAAATAATAACTGGCTATAATGAGAACTGCATTTTGCGTGCTTTTGTTTTTATTACAAACGAACCAATACAAGAAAAAAACTATAGGTAAAAAAATGGCAAAAGCCAGGGAATTGAAAAACATATTATTGGGGGAACACTAATTACACTAATTAACACTAATTAAAAAACGAATTTAAAAGCGAATACACACGAATTAAAAGCGAATTAAAAAACGAATTAAAACGAATTAAAACGAATTAAAAGCGAATTAAAACTAATTTATTGGCTTTTATTAAAATACGTTGTTTACTATTGTTATACTTTTCGGAAAAAATTTCCAAGTGCAAAGAAACAAATTATTTTGTAGCAATTATAGTTTTTATAGCCTCCCAAATGCGTTTAGAAGCTTCTTGAGGTGGATGTTGATTGATCACTTCAAACCATTTTTGGGCGTTTTCTACAATATCTTTTGGATTGGCTAGCCCTTTTTCAATTATTGCTTCGATTTCTTTAGGACTATTAATCCACAAAACCGCGTCTTTATCAGGCATGGAACGAAAATGAACGTATTGGTATATTTTTTTTACCGACCAATCTGACTTTCTTTTATTCAGCACATCGTAGTTGATGTACGCACATGGCTTTTTATGAGCCACATAGTCAAACATCATGGATGACCCCAAATTAATCACTAATTCTGTATGTGCTATGGTATTCCTCTGTAAATCTACATCATCAGGAGTAGGTAAAATCGTATTCCAACTTTCACCTATCCTTTGCCATGCGGGAGCTATTGGAGTAATCACATCTTTAAACTCCTCTAAAACCTCATCAAATCGGGTAGAAAAATCTACAGGACATCTTCTAAAAACAATTCCTAAGTGATGTCCTTTTTGATTTAAGTTGCGCACTGCCAAAGCTACTTCTTTTAAATAATCTGGATCATCTGGACATGTTGTGACATCGTCACCTGAATAACAGATGTATTTTTTATTTGAATCTAATTGAAATTGTTTAAAAAAATCTTCTCTAGACCGTAGCTTGCTCTGGTCAACATGTGATTCAAACTGTGGTGTTCCCGTAACAATAATTTGTTCCTTTTTGATATAAGGATAGTAAAAAAGCAATTCTTTTTTCATCCAATCACTCCAAACGAAATAATAATCCGTTTCGACCACCATTGTGGCTTTGGGCAAATTATCCCAAGAGAAAATAAAAGTAGCCGTCGGTATTCCCAATTCTTGAGCTGCTAATAAAGGCGCGATAGCTGTCATCGGACGCTGATTCGTACAAAACACCAATGCAGGTTGCTCCTTTTGCAAGGTTTTTAAACACTGGTGATAATACAAGGTTTTACGCTCTTCTTGCTTTATTTTAGTTCGAATTCGATACCACCCTTTTGGGTTAGAATGCAAAAATGACAAAAACTGAGTAGCACTACTCTTTAACGCTTTTTTTATCGTCTTATAAGAAAAAGGAAAACGATAGGTGTCATACACTTTATCCTTTGTCCTACGAATATTAAGATTTAACTCAATTTGCTTCCGAGCATTTTTGTAGGTTTCCGTCAGCGGATGCGACTTGGAATTTTCAATCTTAATTTCATTCAGCCCTAAGCTTTTAAGATCAAAAGGCGTGTTGTTCCAAAATATTAGGTCAACGTTTTCCTTTTCGCCTATAGCATGAAAGTCCGAATAGGCGAAGTTGCGCAACCCCACACCATCGGGTAAGAGTATGACTATTTTTGGTTTTGATTTCAAGTATTATTTTTTATTTAATTAACCCTTTCAGAGTTTAGAACTCTGAAAGGGTTACCTATTATTTACCTATCCCTAAACTGTTTTTGATGATTTCTTTGCCAAAATACCTCCTTTTGAAGGCATTCTAAAAATAATTGCGCACTATTGCCCTGCCCAAAATCGGCCTCTGCAAGGGCTATCTGTTGCCCATCGATACGTTGTAATGCCGTTAGAATCGCTTCTTTGGAATAATCTACATGTACAATATCCGAATGCACTGCTCTATTTTGTTGACGGGTCCCGATATTGATAATGGGAATGCCATAATAGGGTGCTTCACGGATGCCCGCACTGCTGTTGCCAATGATGAATTGACAGTTTTTGAGTAACGTCAAAAAATATTCAAAACGCAAGGACGGAATCAAACGGAATCTTGGATTGCCTTTCAACCCTTCGTAGGCTTGCAACACCAACTGGCTTCCTAAATCGTTGTTAGGATAGACCACCAAATAATTGTGTTGATCTTCCAACAAAGCGGCAACAAAGTTCTGAGCGTATTGCTCCATAGACGCAATTTCTGTTGTCACAGGATGAAACATCGCAATAGCATATTGTTCAAAGGGCAATTCATAGTACCGTTTGGCCTCTTCGCTATTGGGTAGTGTATTCGAAAACATCACATCTATATCCGGGGAGCCTATTTCAAAAATAGCGTCCTCTCTTTCCCCCATTTGTTGCAACCTGCGTGCTGCGTCATTATTGGACACAAAATGAATATGACTTAACTTGCTTACACTGTGTCGGATTAACTCATCCACCGTACCTGATACTTCTCCGCCTTCGATATGGGCTACTAAAATATTATTCAAAGAACCCACAATCGCTCCTGCCAAAGTCTCTACACGATCCCCATGAACAACAATTAAATCAGGTTGTATTTCTTTAACATAGCCTGATAAGCCTTCTATGGTTTTGGCTAGTGTCAAATCCATAGTCGTTTCATGCGTATGATTGGAGAACGTATGAATGTTTTGAAATCCACAACGTTCGATTTCCAACAAGGTGTAACCATATTCTTCTTGCAAATGCATGCCCGTAACGAAAACATACACTTCGAATTCCGGTTGCGCTTCCAAAATGGTAATCAAGGATTTTATTTTACCAAAATCGGCTCGAGTACCGGTTAGAAATACTATTTTTTTCATTTACTTTTTGGATTAATCAACCCTTTCAGAGTTTTGAACTCTGAAAGGGTTAAAATTAAACTACATCCTCCCAACACAACTGTTCGTCATTACTAATGGCTCGAGTCGCTTTTTTACCTAACAACGATTCAAAATGTTCCGCCAAAATGGCTCCTGTACCTGGGCGTTTGACCCAAATATTTTCCTTAGTCAACACTTCGCCTTCTTGAATATCGGCTATAGCACAAACCGTTGCGAAGGCAAAATCGATGGTGACTTGCTCCTCAGCTGCTGGTTTTTTAATTCCCCCTCGCATCTGCGCAATTTCGGCGCTGGCTACAATTAACTCTTGACAAGCTTGTTCGTCCATACTACATACGATATCCGGTCCGGTGCGTTGCCTATGGTCAGTAAAATGGCGTTCTAAAATAGAAGCTCCTAAAGCCACTGCTCCTAGGCACGCATTGTTGTTTAAGGTATGATCCGACAAACCAAAAACTTTATCCGGAAAGGCCTCATGCATCTCCATCATGGCGCCGTAACGAACCAAATGCACAGGTGTAGGATACAAATTAGTCGTATGCAACAAGGCTACTGGCACTTGGTAACGGTCAAATATAGCCACCGCTTTACGAATACTCTCAATGGTATTCATTCCGGTACTCAAAATTACCGGTTTACCAAACTTCGCAATGTGTTCTAACAGCGGGTAATTGTTGCATTCGCCCGAGCCAATTTTATAAGCCGGTACGTCAAATTTTTTCAAGCGTTCGGCCGCAGCACGAGAAAAAGGCGTACTGGTAAAAATCATCCCTTTGCTTTCCACATAGTTTTTTAGTTCCCATTCGTCAGCTTCATTCAGGGCACAACGGGCCATGATTTCATAGATAGACACGTTGGCGTTGCCTGGAATCACCTTTTTGGCCGCTCCACACATTTCGTCTTCCACGATGTGGGTTTGGTGTTTCACCATTTCTGCCCCTGCTCTGTGGGCGGCATCCACCATGGCTTTGGCTACTGCTAAAGAGCCTTCGTGATTGATGCCAATTTCGGCTATTACTAATGGGGGATATTCTTGGCCAATTTTACGGCCGGCTATTTCGATGTATGGGGTCATTGTTTTTGTTATCGGTTATCTGTTTTCTGTTGTCGGTTGTCGTTTATCGGTTTTCAGTTCTGTGTTCTCGGTTTTCTGCTTTCTGTTTTCTGCTTTCTGCCTTCTCCACATCTTCTGCGTTCTCACTTCTGCCTTCTCACATCTTCTGCCTTCTCAAATCTATCTTCTGCCTTCTCACTTCCGCCATCTCGCATCTGCCTTCTTACTCTTCACTTCTTACTTTTCCCATCAAATACGCAGCATAATCAAAATCGGCTTGGGTGTCGATGTCTACTTCGGAGAACGGATTGTCTACTATAAAAGGAATTGAATGTGTACCCATAATTTTACCTTGTCGGATCAAGTTCGATTGTAAAATATATAAGAGACCGTTTTCGAAATACAAGGGTTCCAAATCTTGGCTCCGTTGCCCCAGCTCATAATTGAAGGGCACAAATTGGTTGTCAATGATTTTTCCTAATTTTTGATGGTTTCGGCTTACGGTAAACAAACTTTCATAGTTCCCATCTCGATATAGCTGTAGTGCCTCGGGTAATAAGCTTTCCGGTCGCAACGGATTAGTAGGTTGTAACAACACCACATGCTGCACTGATTCTGGAAGGACCTCTAAGGCATGTTGAAGGGCCGAAATGGTCGTGGCCTGATCGCCTGATAGCGCCTCGGGGCGGTCTATCACTGTGGCTCCATGTGCTAAGGCAATGGCTTTGATTGCCGGATCGTTGGTACTCACATAAATCCCTTCTATGCTTTCCGGGTATTGCTGTGCATACCGAATGCTGTGTACCAGTAACGGTAAACCGTTGAGGACTTTGATGTTTTTGTCTTTTAATCGTTTCGAACCGCCTCTAGCGGGTATAATGGCAATGGTTTTCAAATGCGATCTTTTTGGCGGTCAAAGATAACAAAATGTAGCAGCTATTGCCTTGGGTACAAAGAAAACTTATCGTATCCTTTCCAATTTTCAAAATACTAAGGTAACCTTGTTTCAACGCATTAAGACTACAAAACACAACTAATGCTACCAATTAAAATTAGCCACTCAAAAAGTTGCAAACTAAGAAATAATGTAATCCAAAGAATGTTAAAAACTAACAGTAATTGTGAATAAGTTTGTTTTTTGATTACCACAAAGCGATTGTATATTTGTAATTGTCAGTTAGATACTACCGATTAGTATACTAAGACAAAAAATTTATTTATCAATTTAATACTCTAAAAATTATGAGCATTAAGTACAAAGTTCTTCCTAGAAAGAACCCTCGGGACATCGCAGCTCCCGAAAAATTTTATGCCGCTGCCATCGCAGATGGTGATGTTGATTTGGATAGACTCGCGGAGTTGATTTCCTACCAATGTACAGTCACAGCAACGGACTGTTATGCTGTTTTGCACTCTTTAGAGCATAACATCATTGGAGAATTGGAGCAAGGTCGAATTGTTAAACTCGGTAGACTGGGTAATTTTCAGGTGGGCATAAGCTCCGAAGGAAAGGATTCTGAAAACGAAGTGACAACGACTCAAATTGTCAAAAGTCGTATTCTTTTCCGTCCTGGAAAAAGATTACGCGCAATGCTGAATGGCTTAACATACAAAAAAGCCGGGTAGGACCCCGTATCAGTAGCAACTAATTGTTGTAAGACCTCGAGTAATTACAGTTACTCGGGGTCTTTTTTTTGGGGTGAATCCGATAAAACACCCTCCATTTCCTCTTGATAATGTTTTTGTTTCCTCTTGACGTTACTTTTATCGCGTCTTGACCGTATAAAATTTTCGTCTTGAGGAGTGGAAATTTGATAAAAATGAACCAAAAAACTCAGAAATCAAGGTCGCTCTAAAGATCAAAAGCCCAATTTAGTTTAGAGAAATGGTGTCAAATGACCAAATAATGATTGAATTTCTATAAAATACATGGTAAATATCCTACTTTTTACACCTAGAAAGGCATAAAAAAAGCTCAAAAAATACTGGTAGGACCCCGTTTTCTTGAGCAAATTAATTATTGTAAGACCTCGAGCAATTACAGTTACTCTACGAATTGTGGTATAAAAGTATAATTTAATTTACTTTATACCAAATTTAGTTCCTAAATTTTGAGGTGTTTTGTGCTAATCTTTGGTTTTTTTGTGGTAGTTTATCGTATTTTGAGGTATTTTATCGGAATTTACCGTGGTTTGTAGTCATTTGTGATCATTTAATTTTATACAAATTAACGAGCCCTTTCAAAAGGTTACAAACTAAATCTTGTATGGGAAAATAAATTTTAAAGAATATACCAATTGAAAAAGGGAAAAGCTATTGTTAGGAACAAGGATATAAAGCCTTTTTTTGAGTCCTTTATTCACCAAAGATTGGTAGCTCTTTTAAAACAAGAACGTAAACCGAGGTATTACATACATTTTCAACAAACTATTAAAACTATGCTTCATTAGGGTTCCAATAAATTCTAGTATGTTCTAATTTTTGATAAGCTCTATATTCCTCTGAAGTCAATCGGTTGCGGTTCTTTATAATTTTTGGTATTGCCTTTACTACATCAAACAAAGCCAACACAATAGCTTGCAATGCTTTCCAATCCCCTCTAAAAACTTTCAATTTGAATTGCATCCAAAGCGAGTAGCCCATTTTTCTGGGGATGCATTGTAAAGGATAAAACAAGAAATACAAATTCCAACCCGAACACAAAGAACGGCGCAATCGCAATGCATAATCAGCATGCGTTTTTCTTGCCTTGATATCTACACGATGATGCACTAAAACTTGGGGCAAATAATGAATTTCCCAGTTCTTTTTGAACAATTGATAGGAAGCAAAATCTTCTTCTCCATAAAAAACAAACCATTCCGGATAATTCGGTATAGTGTGCCAAGCCTTCATGTTCCATACATGCCCACAACCCACAAAACTTTTCATACGGATTGGAAGCTCACTTGAAATGGTGGTTATTGGCTCCTCTTTGGACCAAAAAACTCTTAAACCTAGCAAACCAACTTTGGAATTTTGCTCAAAATAATTAGCAATCCTTTCTAATGGTTCAGCCGTAATGAAATGCGCATCGTCATCTAATGAAATAGCATAATCGGATGGGGTTTCATTTAGCATTTTGTTTCGGCAATACAAATAGCCTTTTGATTTTACATTAGTATGCAAAATAATGTTCGGATAATGCTGCCGTATATAATCCGAAGTACCGTCTTGAGAACCATCATCACAAATCACACAAACTACGTCTTCTCTTTCGATCAAATGCTGAATGCGTTGCAACGTAAAAGTCAAATCAGGCAAACGGTTTTTGGTGGTGATGAGGATGGAGAATTTTGTTTTGTCTTGCATTTTAGTAGGTATCGATCATTTTTTTAGGTAATCTTTTCCACTTCAAAAAGAGATTCACTAAAATTTTTACAGAAATAAACTTCACAAAAAGTCTGTTTTTTATAAAATACAAAATGCTGTTTATTTTTTTTCGTTTCTGAAAATTGTATTCAGCAATAACATTTTCTTGTTTTTCAATTGGAGTATCAACGACCATCCAATTCTCAATTGTATTCCCCATGTGATAGGCATAATTATCCGAAGTAGTGAGTCTCCAATAATCTTTTTGCAAAGGTAAAGCATCCAAATACCCTTCACTGGTTCCTCCCATTTTATAACCAATATAAGAAACCAATTCTTCAAAAATATCTTTTTTATAAGTGGCAACAAAATGTCCTGAACCTATCAAAACACTAAATTCAGGATTGATTTCTAATGCCAAATTGTAGGCTAAATAATCTTGATTGTAATTTTTATCCCAACCCAAACTATCATAAAAACGAGTTAAAGCTGCTGCATTTTTTACAGGTACAAATCGGAGTTTAGAATTAAATAGGGAATCAAATAACACATTCCCGCAATTACTCTCATAGGTTTTAAATTGAGGAACAATTCCAACTACTCCTGCTTTGGGTACTTTCGCAAATACCTTCGCTGTCTCCTTTTGCCAATTAGGCAAGAACAAAACATCCGAATCTGAAATGGTAACTAATTCTATATCGTTTCCAGCAAGTCCTTTTAGAATCGCATTGAGTTTACCAATATTCTCCGTATGAATTAACTCCTGTATTTTATTTTCTTTGAGAAGCAAATCAAGATAGTCTACTACAATCGTATCACTTCCATTATTCACAATCGTAACAAACGTTTTTTTGTGGATAGTACTAAACAAGGATTCCAAACACAATTTAAATATCTCTAAACTATCCTTAAAATAACCTTCTTGATTGGGGATATACACTGGTATAATCACCTGATGTAAATAATCCGATGCTTCCTGAGGTTTGTCTTTATGAGGGTTGAAACCTATTCTCATAAACTAAAATTTAAAAATATTTTTTAATCTATTTCTAATTCTTTTTTTAAGTTTAGTAACCTTCAGAAATAAAGTGTCATTTTTTATCTGTACTTTAAAAAAATCCCTGTTTTGCTTTACTAAACGAGGATATTGTCTTTTTAATTCATTATAAACACTACATTTTTTTTTATTGATATAAACTGAATTTTGCTCATTGTATTTTGCAACATATAAAACTTCAATTATTTTCCAGCTATTTAGTAAACTAATAGCCTTATTTTCTGAATTTAACAAACTCAAATTATCTAATGAAGTATTCCTATACAAAACATAAGTAGTATCTGAAAATAGTATTTTTCGAGCATTTGATAGTATCCTAAAAAAGAACTCTCCGTCATCATTTATACTTAAACTTTCATTCCAATGGCCTGAATAATCAATAAGTTTTCTATTTACCAAAAAAGCCAAAGAAGGATAAAACCCACCATGTAAACCTATTAAATTAAAATACTCTTTCGTAGAATTAAAATTTTTGTAATCGGCATTATTTTCGTTTACTTTTAAACCTTCCTTAAGATCCGTAAACTTACCCCACTTACAAGTAGAAATAACAAATTCATCCTCTTTTTCCAACAAATAAAGTTGTGTTTCAATTTTGTTCGGTGCCAAGATATCATCCGAATCTAAAAACTGAATAAATTCTCCTTTTGCAATTTTTAAGCCCAAATTCCTCGAGCTACTTGCTCCTTTTTTTAAACCATTAGGTTTAATAATGTAGCTGATTCTTTCGTCTTCTTTAGAATACTTTTCCAACAATTGCTGTGTCGCATCTGTTGAAACATCATCTATAACAATACACTCCCAATTGGAATACGTTTGCATTAAGACACAATCGAGAGTTTCTTTGATTAAATGGGCCCTATTATAAGTAGGAATAATAATAGATACTAAAGTTTTTATCATTTAATTTTTATCATAAATTTCAATAACTAAGTTTTGTATTTTAGTATAATCATAATCTTGAATAGCGTTTTCATGATTCAACTTTACTAGTGATGGGATACTTTCCTTGTTTTTTATTACATCCAATATCCTACTTGCAATTTCTTCAGGATTTTCAGGATTATCAATTATGCCTCCGAAATATCCATTTCCAATAAGTTCTTTAGTTGCATTCCCAGGATTGGATTGTATCGGATAAGCACCTAACAACAATGCTTGAAGTAACGTATTAGGCATGCCGTCCGATACATTATTCCCAATATAAATGAATGATTTTCCAAAATAATCAAACAAATCTAATTGAGTTAATGCTTCCAAAATCCGAACTTTTTTACTTAATACAGTATCCTTTTGAATAAAGTCAGACACCTCTCCTCTGGCTGAAAACACATAAACATCAAAATTTTTAATATTTTCTGTTATTAATTTTATTGCTTTCAGCACAAAAATGGCCCTGCCAATTTCGTTCTGGTAACCTTTTATCAATATAATTTTTCTTTTACTTGGATCTGTAAAACTAGATTTTATTTCGTTTTGATGATAACCAGAACCACTTGGCAAAACCCCTAAAAAACACCCATTATATCCAAACTTTTCAGCTAAGTAAAAATCTCTTCTACAATCCGTAATCATAAAATCTACTCTTTTTAAAACAGAATATATTTTATTAATATCACTTTTTAAAACTTGATGCCTAAAAATATCATTTCCCCAACAAGAATAAATCCACTTTAAATGCTTAAACTTATTCATAGTCTTTAATATCGGATAACTACAATAATGCAGTTCAAAACTGTGAATAAAATCAGGCTGGATTTCAAGAATGATTTTCTCTAAAGCATCATTGGCCGTAACTTCCAGCAAAGGTTGAATTTTTTCGAAAACCGTTGGATATTTTTTACTTAAAAAATACTCGCCTTTTATATGCTTTACCTTTCTTTTTTTCCAATCCACGAATTGAGTAACCGAATCAAAAGTATCCAATCTTCCTCTCCCTAAAACATCAAACCAATAAAGTTTATATGATGAATCTTTTAGATTTTCTATCCATCGAGTAACATGTATAGATGGCATGGAGACAAAAAGTATTTTCATAAAATATATTATTTATAATTTGATTTTTTATAACCTTGTATAATATTCATTAAAGGAGATATTTTAAATGACTTTAATAAAATCTTAATTCCTTCGATAATCCCTAAATAGAACTGCTGTTTTGCCACTGTTTCAGAAAAATGCTTACGATAAAAATAAAAATAAAGTTTCTCCTTCTCTAAAGCTACATTAAGAGTTTTAAATTTATCCCGTTGCCCTCCTTCATTCGCCCAAAGATGCTCCACTAATATCTTTGGTTCAAAATAAATATTCGCACCAGCTTGCAACAAGCGCATGCCATAATCCCAATCATCACCCCAAATGGTAAAATGCTCGTCAAAATAAAAACCCGCCTCTTTAAATACCTCTTTTTTTACAATGTTGAGTCCCGAGCAGACTTGCAAACGAAACCGCCCTTTCGAAAAATTATGCGGTTTAGCAATAGTATCTAAAACCGTGTGATATTGAAACTCCTTTTCTGCCATTCCTTCAAATTGAATACCAGGAATCAGCACATCAATAACATTAGGTTGTAAGGTGGCTACAATTTGTTCAAAAGCTAGACTTGGAATACGCAAATCATCGTCCAAAAAAAACAACCAATCTTCCTCTTTGTAAAAAGCTAAAGCCTGATTTCTAGAATGATTCACCGAATGAGACCGATCATTTTTAACTAAAGTGTATGGATAGTTCAATTGCAGCTTTTCAAGAGTAGTGGTATAATCTTCAACACTTTGATCCACTATAACTACCTGAGATATATAAGGGGCAAAAGCGTTCAAATCTAACAACAGATTAGAAAGAAAGCCAATACGGTCCCGAGTAGGAATGACTAAAAAGAAATTTTTCATTTAAAAACTATATTGAATCAATTACAAAACATAAAATTGATTATCTACTTCTATTTAGAAAATAAACTTTTAAAAAGTTTAAATTAAGATTAATCACAAATGTATTCAAAATATAAGGGAGTAACCTAATTTTAGTTTTTAATGGAAAACTTTTAAAAAAATCCAATCCTCTTCTAAATACCATTTTCCTAAAAATATAATCTTCCTCTTCATTAAAAGTACCATACTTATTAACATTTAAAAGAGTTAATTTTTCTGCTACTAATCGGCTCTTATATTTATCAAAACTAATTTGACCTCTTATACCTGAATTCAAGCGGCGATAATAATAAAGAGGACTGTCGTATACTGCAATTTTAGGACATTTCAGCAACAGTCTATTAAAAAACTCCCATTCTTGTCTAACGGTCAATTTTTCGTTAAAAAGAGGTTTATTGCTATTCAGAAATTCTTTTTTGAAAAGAGGTCCATTCGTTACAAAAGAAATTCTCCCTCGAATATGGTTTAGCAATACATTTCCATCCAAATGCAATGGCCAAGGAATAGGCTGTATTACTGGCAAACTTTCATAAATTGCCCCTTTGCAAACTACAAAGTCATAATCCGCATTCAAAATTAAATTCATTTTATATTGAATTTTATTAGGAAACATCACATCATCACTGTCAAACCAATTAACATAGTCACCATTACATACTTCAAAACCATAATTTCTAGCAGCGTTTCCCCCCTTAAGTCTTTCTTTTGGTCTATGATGGTATTGAAAACGAGCATCCCTTTTTATATAGGTAGTAATTAGCTCCTCAGTATTGTCTGTAGAACCATCATCCACAATAATACATTCCCAATTTGAATACGTTTGAGCCAATACACTATCGAGTGTCTGAGCTAACAAGTGTGCACGATTGAAAGTGGGGATGATAATTGAAACTAAAGGACAATTCATTTTATAAATATTCTAATTGGTAATGTAAGTTTTTATGCATTACTTGATAGTCTATATTTGCAAATCTATACTAAATCATTGTAATAATTGGAAATCATATTATTTAAATCAAAATCCTTTGAAACCCATTTTCGAGCTGCTAAACTCATGTCGCTATATTTTGCAGGATTTGTAATCAATGATGTAACCGCTTTAGCCATGGCTTCAATATTTTTTTGCTGTACAATTATTCCTGTGTCTTTGGAAGTAGTAAAAGGTACTCCGCCGCTTTCAAAACCTACTATTGGCAATCCCATAGCTTGAGCTTCGGCTGATACAATTCCTTGAGTTTCCTCTCTACCTGAAGTATCTTTTATAGAGGTCATTAAATAAAGATGTGATTCCTCTAAAGCTTCTTTAATTAAAACCTGACTACCTTTTCCAATCAAAAAAACAGAATCTTGTAAATTCAATTCAATTATTAAATTTTGAAGCTTTGTTTGCAAAACACCTTCACCAATAATCTTATAGGTTACATTAAATCCATTATCCAAAAGTTTCTTTACAACACGAATACCAAATTCATGCCCTTTAATTTCAATTAATCTACCTACACTTATAAGTTTGAAATTAGTTGATGTTATTTTTTTTGGATTTTTTTTTGGTTTAAAATAACCAATATTGATTCCAACATGCTCTACCTTTATTTTAGATTCAGGACAACCCAAAGCCAATACATTTTGTTTTAAAAAAGGAGTATTGACAGTTATTTTATCTGCCATCTGAAACAAATTCATGTATTGTTTTTTTAATAATTCTAGGTGATTGATATCTTTAAAAAAAGCATCATAACCATGAAAGGTTACCAACAATTTCGATTTTAAAAAACCACTTTTTTTCAATATCGGTATAAACCCTGCATTGAGACCAAAATGCACATGAATAATTTCAGTTTTACGAAAAGGGAGATAATAATGAATACTAAACAATAGGTTCCAATCTATTTTCTTTAAAAACCATGAGGTTTTTAAAAAATACCAAAACACAAAAGGGTGAGCTATACAAAAAAAACCAAAAAGAAAACGCTTATATTTTTTAACAGGATAACGTAAGCAACTCGTTTTTTCTAAAATTTGGTATTTGTCTAGCAACTCTTCTTGGGAAGAGAAATTTGAAGTTTTTTTTTCTTTGACTAAAACATGAACCTCAAAACCTTTTTCAATTGCACCCACAATATTCGAAACTATAAATGTTTCTGAGGCTGTAGGAAATGCATCAACTACTATAACAAGCTTTTTTGAAATCATTTTTTTTATACTACTAACATTATCTATCTCTTAAATTTGGTAATCCCTTTTTGCAACAACTCATAAATCATTGTACCATAATACAACCCTAAACAATTAACGAAAACCATATATCTCCTTTTACGATTTAAAAAGCAGTTCACTTTCAAACGATCGAAAGCTCTTGCTGTACGTTTAGACAATTTAGGAAATTCATGTCTAATTAATGAAAAATGAACATAATATAACCGTTTAGGATAACTCAACAGTTCTTTTTGTTGATCATTCTTTAAGAAAGACTCAATTAATTGATAACTTTTAAACGCCGAATTAATTTTCTCCTCGGAATTTAGTTTACTCAAACTGTTATTGGGTAAAACTCGATAATAAGCATAAACCGCATCCACACATATTATCTTTTCAGAATAATACAAAACCCTTGTAAAAAACTCCCCATCATCATTATTTGTAATCGTTTCATTCCATAATCCTGCTTTATCAATAAGTATACTTTTCAACAACCATGACATCTGAGGTATAAACCAATTATTCATACCAAAACTAATCATTAGTTCTTTACCAGTTTTCGGCTTAGTATAATCAATTTTTTCAAATCGAAAAGGTTTATGTCTCTCTTTGTCCTGACTAAAATTAACCCATTTAGAAAAAGAGATATCTACCTGACTTTCAATCATTTTATTTAACTGAAATTCAATTTTTCTGGAATGTATCAAATCATCAGCATCTAAATATTGGATATATTCTCCTTGGCTCAATTCAAAACCAATATTTCTACACGAACTTGCTCCTTTTATTCTCCCATCCGGTCTTTGACTATATTGAAATCGACTATCCTTTTTGACATATTCCCCAACTACCTCATCGGTAGTATCCGTACTACCATCATCCACAATAATACATTCCCAATTGGGATAGGTTTGCGCCAAAACACTATCAAGCGTTTCACCAATTAAATGCGCTCGATTGTAGGTGGGAATGATAATGGAGACTAAGGGTTGCATTGTAAGGTTGTTTAATATTTTAAAAATAGCTATAAGGGTTTATCTTCTTTATATAGATGAATGTTTTTCATAACCAACTCAATTTCTGATTTAAATTGATCATAATATTGAGACAAATAATAACTTTTATAAAACACTTGAGTAAATGACATTCTAAATTCCAGATATGAAATTTTATTTAAAACAAACCTAATTAAAAGTTTTACACCTTCTTTAATTGACTTTTTCAAACCACTATATCTATTTTCAGGAAAATGAAATTTTTTATCAAGGACATACTTTTCATAACAACTAATCTTATAAAAAGTAAGCTGTTTACCCTTTGTTAGTCTACACAAATATGATATTTTCAATCTGCTACTAGGAAGATAATGTTTGAATAATAATTTAGAAGAATAATGTATTTTAAACCCTGAAAGTGCAATCATATATCCTATTTCATTATCACCACCAGAAACCAAAACCTTACCTACTCTATCTGTTAATTGATTTACAAATCCTTTTTCGTTGATTGAAGTCAGAACCGATTTTCTAATAATTGAACCTGCACCATAAACATATCCTTTTTTTAAAGTAATATCTCCATCAATATCATTTTGTGGCCCAACAGCATAGGCAAGTTTTACATTTTCAAACCAAGTAGGTTTTTCTCCTTCAATTACCTCTTGACCGATTCCACCTAACATCCCAATGCTATTATTTTCTAACATTAAATCATACGCAATTTGAATAAAATTTTCGTCTAGCCAATTATCATCATCACAAAAAATTAATATTTCACTATTTGTAGATGCTATCCCTTTATTTCTGGCATTTGATAATCCAGGTCTTGTTTCATAAATAATTTTAAAGGGTATTTTAGATTTTAATTCTTTCCATATTTGAAAAACTAATTCAGATGTTCTATCATTAGAATTATTGTCTACAATAATAACCTCCCATTTTAAATAAGATTTTGTTTTCTGTTTTGCTAAATGCTCTAAAGTAGGTCTAATTCTTTGGATACTATTGTAACAACATACTATAACACTTAAATCCATATTAGAATCATTTATTAACTCTTTTTCTTAAAGCCGTTTATTATTTATACCAATAGTCAATTCTCCCAACTCAAATAAATTGAAATTATGTTTTTTTAAGTATAGAATAAATTTTATCTCTTATTTGAAACTCATCATGTATTTCAATAATTAATATTTATCCTTTATTTATCTGTTAAACCTTTCTTTTTAATGCTTTAAACAATAAACTTAAATAGTATCTAACATCTTTATTTCCAGATTCAATTCTATCAATTTGATTTTTATAGTAGTTAAGACTTCCTACTTTCCCCTTAGACAAAACGGGATGAACCAAATACTTTCCGCCAAATGTTTCAAACCTTTCAAGATTTCCTTTTAAATCATTTAATCTTGTAAATAAAAGCATATTTTGCCTATACCAGGAATCAACATTTTCATTATCCCAAAAAACAGGTCTAACCATATCAAAGAGTTGATATCCTTGGCTTTTAAATTTTTCAATCCAATAGTTGGGTGCTTGTTCGTTAATGTGATTTTGCCCACCTTGATTCGGTATCGCAGCTGAAAATAGAATGGTATCACTTAAATTACAAATCGTTTTCACAAATACATCAGCACTATCAACACTAAGGTGTTCTGCAACTTCTAAAGAAATTGCTAAATCAAATTTTCTGTTAGTTTTAAATAATTTTTCGAGGTCGTATTCAACAAAATTGCTTTTGTCAATTTTGAGTAAATTTTTATCTACATAATTTCCATCAATCCCCAAAATATCTTGAACTCCATTTTCTTCAAAAACTTTTAACCAGGTTCCTATTCCACAACCTACATCAACAACTGATCTACAATCAAGAACTTTTAAAAGAAAAGGAACTACTTCCCTCGCTGCCTTAAAATTATGAACTGTTTCTTCATGTATATATCTTACGTTCTCTTGCATTTTATTTGAATTTTATTTCTGAATCATAAAAATAGTTCAGCCGTTCTTGAATAGGTTTCCTTGTATCAAATCCTTTCAAAACATTAAAATGAAAAGCATCCAATATAATATCAACATTGTTTTCTTCATCTCCATAATAAATATCAACCTTATACTTTTTTGATTTTATTAATCTAAAAACTGGAAAATAAAGTTTAATAATACCTTCCCTTTCTTTATGTTTTAAACTGTCACCAGTATTTCTGTTATTTAATCCCAAAATGGGTAAATCTTCATCGTCCTTTATAACTATTCCCAAAACTGGTTCTTTATACTCTACGGGATTTGAAAAGGCAAAATGAAATTCTACATTTTTTCCAGTTAACAAGGAATTTGTTCTTTTTCCATCACAAAAAATTTCTACACTTAAAATACCTCCTTCTTTATATTTCTTATTTAGATTTTTTGAAAAATCAAAAAATCCAACACTTTGTAATTGTTTTTCATCTATTATCTGATTTGAATTCAAATATAAATCTACAGCTTCATCAATCCCCCCTTCAAACACCACTCGCCCATACTCCATCACAATCCCCCTTGTACACAAACTCTTCACCGCCGCCATATTATGACTCACAAACAAGACCGTTCTTCCTTCGCCTTTGGAGATGTCTTGCATTTTACCAATGGCTTTCTTTTGGAATTCGGCGTCGCCTACGGCTAAGACCTCATCGATTACTAAGATTTCCGGTTCTAGGAAGGCGGCTACGGCAAAGGCCAAACGGACCGTCATTCCGCTGCTGTAGCGTTTAACAGGAGTATCTATATAACGCTCACAACCCGAGAACGCAATGATTTCGTCGAGCTTGGCGGTGATTTCTTTTTTGGTCATTCCCAGAATGGCGCCATTTAAGTAGACATTTTCCCGTCCAGTGAGTTCCCCATTAAATCCAGTCCCTACTTCCAATAAAGAGGCAATGCGTCCACGGGATTTGATACTCCCGGTAGTTGGTGCGGTTACTTTGGATAATATCTTCAGCAAAGTGGACTTCCCAGCGCCGTTCTTTCCTATGATTCCTAGTACTTCGCCTCGTTGCACTTCAAAATTAATGTCTTGCAAAGCCCACACATAGTCGGAAGTGCCTTTGGTGGTGCGGTCGTTGGTTTCGCCAATTTTTAAATAAGGATCTTCTTTGCCGCGTATCTTATGCCACCAACGGTTCACATCGTGACTGAGCGTACCCGTGCCCACCGTACCTAAACGGTATTGTTTGGAGATGTTTTCGGCTTTTAGGATAATGTCTTTCATTTTAAGTGAATGGTGAGAAGTGTATGGTGAGAAGTGAATAGTGAGAAGTGAATAGTGAGAAGTGAATAGTGAGTATCCTGAACCTCTAACTCTTCAATTCTCACTTCTCATTTACTTAAATAATTTCTAAATCCCAATAAAAGCTTCTTGACTTCATTCAATTGAAGTTCTAACACTTCATCATTTTTTATATATTCTAATCGGATTGCTATTAAAAACTGAGTTTCCAACTCTGAAAGAGAACCAATGGCTACATGGAGGAACTGAATAAATTCTTTGTTCCCTTTTCTTCCTGCTCCTTCAGCGATATTGGATGGAATCGAAACCGCAGCACGTCGCATTTGACTTGTTAAACCAAATTTTTCTGCATCCGGAAAATTTTGAGTCAACTTATAAATCGTTTCAACCAAGTCCATACTTTTTTTCCAAACATCTAATTCTTTATGATCCATAAAACAATTTCATATTTTTTGGGTAAGCAACAAAAAAATCACTTCTCCACCTTACTACTACTTACAACATCTCACTTTTCACATCCCACTTCTCACTTCTCACTTCTCACTTCTCACTTCTCACTTCCCTACACCGTATCAATAAAACTTTTTTCTGTTCTATTAAAAATTACAAGCCCCAAGAAAAAGACGAGTATGGTGAAGCTAAAAGCAAAAGCGAGTCCTGATAGCGAAATCGAGCCCACTTGTAGCAACATAAAGCGTGCGGTTTCTATGGTATACGCCAAGGGGTTATAATGCACCAACCAACCGTATTTGGGTAATTTTTCTTCAATCAATGCCAAAGGATACATCACCGCCGATAAATACATCAACAATTGCACACCAAAGCCAACAAGGTATGTAAAATCGCGGTACTTGGTTACCAAAGAGGAGATGATCATACCTAAGCCCAAGCCCAAGACTCCCATTAACAGGATCAACAGCGGTAGCAACACTACCGACCCATGCATCCCAATGGCTGCCCCCTTAGCATAATAAATAGCGTAAAACACTAGAAATATCCCAAATTGTATCCCGAGTTTCAACAAATTGGATATCACAATCGACAAAGGGGTGATGATGCGCGGGAAATATACTTTTCCAAAAATGTTGGCATTGGCTCTAAACGTATCCGAAGTCCCGGTCAAACAAGCGGTGAAATAATTCCACACCGTAATTCCGGCCATATTAAACAAAAATGGGGGTACCGTTCCGGTGGCAATTCCGGCTACCGAATTGAAAATAATGGTAAAGGTAATCGAAGTGAATAAGGGCTGAATCAAATACCACAACGGCCCTAAAACGGTTTGCTTGTACACCGTTACGATGTCGCGCTTTACAAACAAAAACAACAAATCACGGTAACGCCACACTTCCTTGAGTTGCAAGGAAAGGAAATTGTTTTTGGGCGTAATTTCAAACAACCAATCTTGATCGGCAGTAGGTTTGGTATGCATGGTGGTGGTATTTCTTGGCACACTGCTATTTGGGGGTAGCAGTTGCGTGACAAATATAGGGAAATATTTTTTTAGTTGTGAAGCGTGAGAAGTGAGAAGTTAGAAGGCAGAAGGCAGAAGGCAGAAGGCAGAAGGCAGAAGTTTGAAATCAGAAGTTAGAAGGCAGAAGGCAGAAGGCAGAAGTTTGATATCAGAAGTTTGATATCAGAAGTGAGAAGTTAGAGGTGAGAAGTTAGAGGTGAGAAGGCAGAAGTTAGAAGGCAGAAGTTTGATATCAGAAGTTTGAAATCAGAAGTTTGAAATCAGAAGTGAGAAGTTAGAGGTGAGAAGTGATTCGCTATTGATTCGCTTTCGACTGTACCAACATTGACTCTTATATAATAAGAAGGGTTTCGACTGCGCTCAACCTGACAAAGTAGAAGTCATAGTATATTAGTTTTTTAAATAAAAATTATACCTCTGTGCTGTGAATTAGTGATTTGCTTTAGGATTGGCCCTTCGACTGCGCTACCCTTGACTCTTTTATAATAAGAAGGGTTTCGACTGCGCTCAACCTGACAAAGTAGTGAATGGTGGGTTATAAGTGGTAAGTTGTGGTTTTTGGGTTTTGGTTTTTGGGTTTTGGGTTTTGAGTTGTGGGTTAAGGTTTAAGGTTTAAAGTTTAAAGTTTTGAGTTGTGGGTTATGCGTTGTGGGTTTTGGGTTTTGAGTTGTGGGTGGTGAGTGGCAGTTGGCGATTGGCAGTTAGCGGTTGGCTTTGAAATTGGCCCTTCGACAAGCTCAGGGGGTGAAGAGTGAGAAAAGAAATGTGGTAGTGGGTTTTGAGTGTGATAAAGTGAAAAGAGTAAGCAGTGAACAGTAAAAATCATTTAGTGTCTTGTGAATTTTCGTTGATTAGGTTTTCGATTTCCTTTTTTAATTTCGGAAGGTGATTGATTAAGATAGACCAAATGTTTTCATCTGAAATATTATCATAAGCATGAATTACTTGATTTCTCAAACTAATTATTGCTTTTGCATTGGTTATTTTAGTTTGAAATGTTGTATCTCTGGTGATAATTCGGTTCGTTGCTTCGCCTATAATTTCTAAATCTCTTTCAACAGCTCTTTTTAACATCAAGTTATCTCGATAGTTAAAAAAATCTTTTGATTCGTTTATAAAATAGCTATCAATTTCGTCAATTGCTATTTTAATATCGAATAACCATTTAAGGATTCTTTCATCCATAAATTAGCGCTTTAGTTTTGTTTATAGAATTTATTAAGATTGGATTTTTAAGTGTTTGTTCTTCAAGCAAATCAACTTCTCGTCCGAATAATTTTTTCAAATTTTCTTTCAGATTCATATAATTATCAAAGTATTGTGATATTTCAAAAGGCTTAAATTTTACTAAAAAATCAATATCGCTTTTTTCATTGAAATTTGAATTTAAAGCTGAACCAAATAGGTACATTTTGTCCACATTGTGGGTAGAACAAATTATTTTAAGGCGATCGATATTTTTTTCAATTTGAATCATACTTCAAATTTAGCGAAAAAGTTTCTATTAATTCTCTGTTTTTTTTAGCTACTTCATGCTATAGTGTAATTTTTAATCAACGATTATTTATTTTTTTTTGCTATTAAAATCAACACTGCTACTCGTTGTAAACCAACTCTAAAGCCGGAGAAGAGATTGCTATTTTTATACAGTAACTTTTGATACCTCATGTTGATTGATTTTGAGTGGTGAGAAGGCAGAAGTGAGAAGTTAGAGGTGAGAAGTTAGAAGTGAGAAGGCAGAAGGCAGAAGTGAGAAGGCAGAAGGCAGAAGGCAGAAGGCAGAAGGCAGAAGTTTGAAATCAGAAGTTTGAAATCAGAAGTTTGAAATCAGAAGTGAGAAGGCAGAAGTGAGAAGTTAGAGGTGAGAAGTGAGAAGTGAGAAGTTAGAGGTGAGAAGGCAGAAGTGAGAAGGCAGAAGTGAGAAGGCAGAAGGTAGAAGTGATTCGCTTTTGATTGGCCCTGCGACTGTGCTACCCTTGACTCTTTTATAATAAGAAGGGTTTCGACTGCGCTCAACCTGACAAAGTAGTGAATGGTGGGTTATGAGTGGTAAGTTGTGGGTTAAGGTTTAAAGTTTAAGGTTTTGAGTTGTGGGTTATGCGTTGTGGGTTTTGGGTTTTGAGTTATTTGTAGAGGGTGGTGAATGGTGAGTAGTAAAAACCTATTCCCTTCAGTCACTATTGACAACCCACAACTGACAACCAATTACCGATAACCGATAACTGATAACGGATTACGAATAACTGATAACCGACAACTGATAACTGATAACTGACAACTGAATTTAAGGGTTTTTCTTCCAGATTTTGTCATGATTGGGCAAGTAGGTTGGAAGTGCCGCGGATCCATACCAAGGCAGTAGTTCGGCGGTTAATAGCTGTTCTTTTACCGCTGGGTCGGTGAGTACCAAAGCCTGTGCTTCTTCTATAGTTGCCACATTCAAAATAAAAATACCCCGATACTGTCCGTCGTTTTTCCCGCAAGGACCCGCTACGACGAGTTTTTTATTTTCAACTAGTTGCCCTATATTTTTCATGTGTCCCTCAAAAGCCTTGGCTACAAAAGCTTTATCTGTAGTAGTATTGGGTCCTGTTTTGAGTAAAACCAAAACATAACGCTTCATTCCAAAATCGTCTCCCCCCAATTGCTTGGCCAAAGCTTCATCATAGTTGGTATTGGTTACTTGTCCGTATCCATAGGCCATGCCTAATAGCAATAATCCTATGCCTAAAATTTTTTTCATATTATTAGTTTTTTGAAGGTAGTGGTGAATGGAGAGTAGTAATTGGTGATTGGTGAATGGTGAATGGTGGTTAGCTTTGAATTAGCCCTTCGACTGCGCTACCATTGACTCTTATATAATAAGAAGGGTTTCGACTGCGCTCAACCTGACAAAGTAGACGTCATTTTGTATTACTTTTTTAAATAAAAAATAAACCTCAGTGCTGTGAATTAGTGATTTGCTTTAGGATTGGCCCTGCGATTGTGCTACCATTGACTCTTTTATAATAAGAAGGGTTTCGACTGCGCTCAACCTGACAAAGTAGAAGTCATAGTATTACTTTTTTTTAAAATAAAAATTAGATCTCTGTGCTGTGAATTAGTGATTTGCTTTAGATAGACCCTTCGACTGCGCTTCCACTGACTCTCATATAATAAGAAGGGTTTCGACTGCGCTCAACCTGACAAAGTAGTGAATGGTGAATGGTGAATAGTGAATAGTGAGTTATGAGTGGTGGGTTGTGAGTGGTGAGAAGTGAATAGTGAGTTATGAGTTATGAGTGGTGGGTTGTGAGTGGTGAATGGTGAGTGGTGAATGGTGAGTGGTGAATGGTGAAAACTCTACTCCCTTCAGTCCTCACTTTTCACTTCTCACTTCTAACTTCTAACTTCTCACATAAACTTTCCGAGATGCCCTATTACTTTAAAATCTGAGCGGCATGCGCTTTGGTTTTAACGTCTTTGATTACTTCTTCAATTTTACCTTCCTCGTCGATTACAAAGGTGGTTCTGTGAATGCCATCGTATTCTTTTCCCATAAATTTTTTGGGTCCCCAAACGCCGAAGGCTTGGATTACAGCATGGTCTTCATCGGCAAGTAAAGGAAAAGGAAATTCATATTTTTCTTTGAACTTGGCTTGCGCCTTAGCACTATCGGCACTGACACCTAATAAGGCGTAATTATGTGCCTGAAAACGAGCAAAATTATCTCTCAAATCGCAGGCCTCAGCGGTACAGCCCGGCGTACTGGCTTTGGGATAAAAAAACACTACTAGTTTTTTTCCCTTATAATCGGCTAATTGGTGTACTTTTCCGTCTTGATCTACCCCTGAAAAAGCTGGTGCGGCATCGCCTTTTTGTAATGTTGTCATGATACTATTGTTTTTAAGCCCGCTTTAGAAAATGCTCTGGCAGGACTGGATTGTCTACTATTCAAAAATACAGTATTTTTACCAAATAAATTCACCAAAATGACCAAACAAGAACGCGTCACTTTCGCAATTCAAACGTTACAAACTTTATATCCTTCTATTCCCATTCCGTTGGATCATAAAGATCCTTATACTTTGTTGGTCGCCGTGTTGCTTTCGGCCCAATGCACGGATGTACGGGTGAACCAAATTACCCCTATCCTATTTGCCAAGGCCGATAATCCGTACGACATGGTCCAATTGTCTATAGAAGAAATTCAAGATATTATCCGCCCTTGTGGGTTATCGCCCATGAAATCGAAAGGAATTTACGGCTTGTCGCAAATTTTAATCGAAAAACATCAAGGGGAAGTGCCTCAAAGTTTTGAAGCCCTCGAAGCCCTACCTGCCGTGGGACACAAAACCGCCAGCGTAGTTATGTCGCAAGCCTTTGGCGTACCCGCTTTTCCGGTAGACACCCATATTCACCGCTTGATGTATCGCTGGAATTTGAGCTCAGGCAAAAACGTGGTGCAAACCGAAAAAGACGCCAAACGCCTATTTCCCAAAGACCTATGGAATGATTTACACCTGCAAATGATCTGGTATGGTCGGGAGTATTCGCCTGCTAGAGGTTGGGATCTCGAGAAAGACGTCATTACCAAAACAATTGGCCGAAAATCGCTCTTGACCGAACTAGAACAAAAAAGGTAGATACAAAGCGATTTGGCTTTTTACCTACCTTTTTATTAAAGCGTTCATACTTAATTTGCAATTATTTCAAAAACTGCAGTTTTGGTTTTCACCATCGTAACGGCCCTAGAATAATTCAGCAAAAAATCAATGACTTCTTTTTTGGGTTTGAGATCTTTTGCGGTTGCTTTTTTTTTGGAGTAAAGTTTTGCCATACTGTTTTAAGATATTAAGAGAGAAACTCTATTGATTCTCAAAACATAACGGCCTATTTTTGCTTTTAGTATGAAGTGGTCAAAATAATTTGATGCTTTTCGATCACTTTACGCAAATTCAACAAAGCATAGCGCATGCGACCCAAAGCTGTATTGATACTTACTCCCGTTAGTTCTGAAATTTCTTTGAAACTCAAATCTTGATACATGCGCATCATCACTACTTCTTTTTGGTCCTCGGGTAATTCTTGAATAATTCGACGCAAATCTTTTGCCACTTGGTCCCTTATTAACTCATTTTCCACCGTCAAAGCCTCATCTTTCATGATCGAAAAAATAGAAAACTCCTCCGTTTCTCTAAAAAATGGCATTTTTTTACTTTTTCTGAAATGATCAATGATTAAATTATTGGCCACACGCATCACAAAAGGCAAAAACTTTCCTTCTTCGGTGTATCCATCTGACTTTAGTGTTCGAATTACTTTGATAAAAGTGTCTTGAAAAATATCATTGGCCAAATCCCGATCTTGAATTTTGGAATAAATAAAACCAAATATTTTAGATTCATGGCGGTTGATCAGCTGTTCTAGGGCTTTTTCATTTCCAGAAACATAGAGCTGAACCAAATACGCATCGGTGCATTGAGTAGTTTCCATAGCATTACCTTTTAGTGTTCGTTATTTTGGGGTTCTAAAAAGTAATGTTAATCTATAGGCACAACAGCTTGATGGGTTAGTTGACCAAATTTAACAAACTTTTATCTTAAAAACCAAATAAAAACCTAACAAAGGTGTTTTCTACTAATAAAAGGCGAAAAACTTCAGATAGGGTTTACAAAAAAAGGGGTGTGGACTGGGGGCTGTGGGCTGTGGGCTATAGGTTTTGGGCTATGGGTTTTGGGGTGTGAGAAGGCAGAAGGCATAAGGCGGAAGGCAGATGGCAGAAGGCAGAAATCAGAAATCAGAAGGTAGATGGCAGAAGGCAGAAATCAGAAATCAGAAGGTAGATGGCAGAAGGTAGAAGGCAGATGGCAGATGGCAGAAGGCAGAAATCAGAAATCAGAAGGTAGAAGGCAGATGGCAGATGGCAGAAGGCAGAAATCAGAAGGTAGAAGTTAGAGGTTAGAAGTGAGAGGTTAGAAGTGAGAGGTTAGAAGTGAGAGGTTAGAAGTGAGAAGTCAGAAGTGAGAAGTGAATGGTGAGGGGTGAAAAGTGCCTTAAAAAGGTCAGTAGATTGTTTGAAGGATTGGGAATAGTCCCGAAAAATCAGCAATAATCCCGAAGATCGGGTTATAACCGAAACTTCGGGACCAATAGTTAAACATAAGGGTAATGTTGAATCTGTAAACAGATAAATGATGATTCTCCCCTACTTATTGATAGACCTTGATATAGTCGATATAAAAATTATCAGGGAAATCGGCGTCGTTTACTTCTTTTCCACCAAAATTTCCTCCTACGGCTAAGTTGGCCAAGAAATAAAAAGGTTGATTAAATGGCCAAACCGTTTCGTTTTTTTCTTCGGGTTGAAAAGTGTACACCAAACGATTGTCTATAAAAAAGGCAATTTTCTCTTGATCCCATTCAATGGCATACAAATGATACCCTTTTTCGATTTTGGGCAAAGTGGTTTTTTTCGTATTGATCGTAAGCCCATGGCTGTCTTGGGTGTGTAAAGAAGTAAACACCACATGCGGTTCGCGACTTACATATTCGAGTATGTCAATTTCACCACACTTTGGCCAACCTACGGTATCAATATTCGACCCCAGCATCCAAACCGCTGGCCAAACCCCAAGGGCGGTGGGCAATTGGGCCCGAATTTCCATTTTCCCATATTGAAATTCCTTTTTACCTTTAGTGGTCAATCGGGCAGAAGTGTACCCTTCCCCTTCTTTCTGTGCGGTAATGACTAATTTTCCGTTACGCACTTTAAAATTTTTATCGGTGTACACTTGCAGTTCGTTATTCCCCCATTTGCAATTGTTAGGACAACCATCGCCTAATTCAACATTCCACACCTTGCGATCCAAGGTCGTACCGTTGAAATTTTCTTCCCAGACTAGTTTTCGTTCTTTTGTCTGTGCCCATCCCAAAAGGGTAACGCCACAGAATAGTAATATATATTTTTTCATTTAGCTGTTTTATAAGTGAATCTGTTTAAAATTTAAAGGTTTAACCGCAAAGAACACAAAGAGATACGCAAAGAACGCAAGAAGAAAGGTCATCATCTATTTTTTACGATTTAAAAGGATTATAGCGTTCCATGCTACTTGGTAGGGTTCATGAAACGGATACCTCTCTAAAAAAGGGGAGCCGTAATTACTACCACTCCCCCCTATTTTGTTTTCTTATTTGATGTATTGGAAATCGGCTTCCAAGGTTTGGGCCGCATTCCCGCCTACGAAGACTTTGAAATCGCCTTCCTCTGTTTCCCACTTGGCATTGGCGGAATAAAACTCAAGTGTCTTGGCGTCTATGGTAAAGACTACTTTTTTGGTTTCATTGGGTTGCAACTCTACCATTTCAAACCCTTTTAATTCCTTTACTGGACGAGTGGCACTTGCTACCAAATCGCGTATGTACCATTGCACGACTTCCTTACCTGCTACTTTTCCGGTATTGGTCACCTCTACCGTAGCTTCAATTTTTCCAGTTGCATTCATGGTAGTGCTGGACAACTGCAAATTGCCATATTCAAATTTGGTATAGCTCAAACCATAACCAAAAGGATAGAGCGGGTCATTTTTTTCATCAATATAATGCGACCAAAACACGGTCCCCGGATCTAAGGCATGCGGACGTCCTGTGTTTTTATGATTGTAATACAAAGGCACTTGGCCTAAGTTACGAGGAAAGGTCATGGGTAATTTACCACTTGGGTTGTAATCGCCATACAATACTTGCGCGATGGCATTCCCGCTTTGCGAACCGAGTTGCCAAGCTTCCACTATCGCCGGAATGTGCTCGTCGGCCCATGGTAGCGCTAAAGGTCGGCCGTTGTTCAACACCAAAACAATATTCGGATTCACTGCATACACGGCTTCCAAGAGTTCTTGTTGCACCCCAGGTAACCCAATATCGGTTCTGCTGCGGGCTTCTCCTGAGTGTAAACCGTGCTCTCCCAACACCATTACCACTACATCGGCACTTTTGGCAACCGCGATGGCTTCGGCAAAACCACTTTTATCCGTGGTATTCATTTTGAGTTCGAATACAAACTTGGGCTCTTCCAACACTAAGTCTGCTCCTTTGGCGTAGGTCAATTGGTTGTCTTTATAGGCTTGCATACCTTCTAGTACCGAAACGGCCGACTTTTCATCGGCTGCCAAGCGCCAATTGCCCAGAGGACTTGTTTTATCCGCTGCCAAAGCACCAATTAAAGCAATTTTTTGTCCCGATTTTTTAAGTGGAAGAAGATCTTTGTTATTCTTTAAAAGAACAATCGATTTTTTGGCCATATCCAAAACGGTTTGTTGCATTTCGGGTTTGCCCACTGTTGCTTGTTCGTAAGCTTCGTCGCAATATTTATAGGGATTATCAAAAAGACCCAATAAAAATTTAGCTCTTAGAATGCGTTTTGTCGCTTCGTCAATGGTGCTTTCTTTTACTTTACCTTCGCGAACCAATTGTGCCAAATGGTCTACATACGCATAGGATTCCATATCCATGTCTGAACCTGCCGTAATGGCCAATTCGGCTGCGTGTTTAAGGTCTTTGGCATGCCCATGCAATTGCATTTCGAGTATGGATCCCCAATCCGAAACCACAAAACCTGGGAAGCCCCAGTCGCCTTTTAAGATTTTGCGTTGCAAATACGCATTTCCGGTAGCCGGTACTCCATTCCATTCGTTAAAAGCATTCATAAAACTCAGTACCCCTGCCTCAACTGCAGCTTTGAAGGGAGGCAAAATCACATTGTGAAGGGTCGATTCGCTCACATCCACCGTGTTGTAATCTCTTCCCGCCTCGGCAAAGGCATAACCTGCAAAGTGTTTGGCACAAGCCAAAATGTTTTTATTAGAGGATAAATCGCCTTGAAATCCTTCTACTCTAGCTTTGGCAATCAAACTGCCAAGGTAAGGGTCCTCGCCAGCGCCTTCCATTACCCTACCCCAACGGGCATCTCTGCTTATATCGACCATAGGAGCAAACGTCCAATTGATCCCTACGGCTCCTGCCTCTTCAGCGGCCATAGCTGCAGATGCTTTGATGGCTTCTAAATCCCAACTGGCTGATTCGGCCAACGGAATTGGACTTATGGTTTTATAGCCATGAATCACATCAAACCCAAACAAGAGCGGAATACCTAAGCGGGTTTCTTCCACGGCTATTTTTTGTAAAGCACGCACGTCTTTCACCCCTTTGACATTTAGCATCGAACCCACATAGCCTTTTTTCAAATCTTCATATTTCTTGGCCGCCTTCCCTTCTTGTGGTGTAGGTCCGGTAACGTCCCAAAAGCCATTGTATTGGTTCAATTGTCCAATTTTTTCTTCTAGCGTCATTTTTTTCAACAAAGTGGTCACTTTTTTATCCAAAGTAACGGCAGTATACTTTTGTTTTTTTTGTGCCAAAATACTTTGTGTAACCCCCACGATTGACAGCATCATTAGTACCAATATTCTTTTTTTCATAGGTCGCTATTTTGTGTTTTATTTTAGGTTTAGCTTATGGTTTTGATGGTGGAGAAATTGTAATATTTAAAATTCCAAATTCCAAATCTTAAATTCCAAATTCCAAAATCTTAAATTCCAATATTTGAAATTCCAAATTCCAATACTTGGGGAAGAAATTCCAAAGCTTAAATTCCAAATCTTAAATTCCAAATCTTAAATTCCAAATTCCAAAATCTTTAAAAAGAAATTCTAATATAAAATTCCAATATCTTAAATTCCAAATTCCAAAATCTTTAAAAAGAAATTCTAATATAAAATTCCAATATCTTAAATTCCAAATTCCAAAATCTTTAAAGAGAAATTCTAATATAAAAATTCCGATATTTGAAATTCCAAATTCCAATCCAAAAGCCGTTTTCAGTTGTTTCTTGATATAATCATAAAGACTAAAGGAAAATGAACTCCTCATTTTCCTTTAGTCAATTTAGTCTTGCAAAAATACCGTTGAAGATTATGTAATCTTTAGGCATACGATGATTTTAACTATAATTTAAGACAATTTCAAATTACTGTTCCTCTTCCTTTTTTTGAAGCAAGATGCTTTTGATTTCTCTAGCTTTTTCTTCGGTTAAATCATAATCGCTCATGATCCACATCGCTAAAAGCGTTCCTAACATTGGAATGCCGGAATAGAACAATCGCAAGCCCGTAACTGCACTTTCGGTTTGGGTGGCGGCATCAGGATTGAAACCAACAAAAGTCATAATCACCCCAGTCAACAATCCGGCAATGGCAAAACCGAATTTCACCATCCACCAGTAAATCGCTCCAAAAATACCTTCTCTACGTTTGCCCGATTGCAACTCGTCCACATCGCACACATCGGCAGTCATCGACATCATTAGGGTAAATAAACTTCCGATTCCAAAAGAAAAGAACGGGAGCGCGAACAAAAACATATAGGGTTTACCGGGGATAAAAAGGAACCACAATAAAATATATCCAAAAATAGAAATCCCTTGACAGATTAAAAAAGCCGTCTTTTTTCCGAATTGTTTAGACATCCAAGTCACAATTGGTATCACCATAAAAGTAGTAGCTAAGGCTCCTACGCTTCCAAAAAGGGTAGGCCAAACTCCAGCCGCTCCCACATCGCCTTGAAACAAATAATACACTACAATAAAGAAGGAGAAACTCGCTACCGTATTGAACGCATTAAAAATTAAAAAGGTGGCAAAACACAATTTTCTAAATGGCGCACTTTTGAATGCTTCGCCAAAACTGGCTATGATTTCTTTTAAACTTCCGGCTATTCCTTTTAGGTTTAGTGGTGCATAACTGGTTTCGTTTTCTGTTGATTTGCTTTTGACAAAAATGGCAGGCATCATGGCTAAAATCATGCAGGAAATTCCCACCCAAATGGCCAAACTACGTGTAGCAGTATCGGCATTTGGAAACCAACTTTGATCATACATAAACACCCAAAACCATGGTGCAATAACCCATGCCCATTGTCCTATCCACTGCGAAATGGCCATAATTGAGGTTCTCTCGTGAAAATCATCGCTCATTTCGTAGCCCATAGCCACGTAGGGTACACTAAAAATAGTGAGTCCCAAATAAAACATAAACGACCAAAACAAGAAATACAAAAAGTTATAATTTAAGCCGTTTTCTCGGTACAATTGCCACATCACCACGAAAGATACTCCCATAAGAATAGCCCCTATAAATACGTACTGACGGCGTCTGCCCCATTTTGATCGGGTGTTATCGGAGATGTATCCCATGATAGGATCTAAAAATGCGTCGAAAATACGAGGCAAAAAGAATAGAATCCCCCACATCCAGGCCGGAAACCCGAGATCTTGGACTAACACTACCATAAAAATCCCTAGTGCTGCGGGAAACATTTGATTGGCTAACATTCCAAATCCGAAAGCTAGTTTATGACTCATCGGTACTACTTTCACTGCACTTATACTTTTATTTTCCATACCCTTTTAAATTGGTTATTTATACATCAAAGATGGTTTGGATTACGATTTAGGAATATATCATAAAAGGAAACAGACCAAATCTGAATTGCTGTAATTTGATTGAATTATTTTTATTGTTGAACTACTGGGGGCGTTTTGACGTGCTCCCATAATTTTTTTTCGTCTCCATCATAGGTTTTGGTAATGGTTTTTCCCTCTCGGGTTAATCCTTTGAATATGCCTTGGTCCACGGCTTTCCAGAGTGCGAATTTGGCTTTGCCTTCCAGCGTGATCATCCCAAAATGATTTTCGGAACCCAGTGGATTTTTTGCATCTTTCCATTGCTCGTCGAAACCTTCGAAGTAAAAAAGACTTATTCCTGCCTGCTTACTCCAAGCTCTCATAAGGTCATGATAAACTGCTGCTTTGTATTCGTCGGTGGCTTTGGAACCTTCGGCTCCATAAAATTCGTTGGATACACTCGCCCATCCCGTTTCTCCGATGTGTAGGGGTTTGTTCACCCCAATGGATTGCATGTAATTTTTCACTTGATTGAACTGATTCACGGCATACTCTCGTGCCCGTAGCATGGCCTTGTCGATCTTTTCTTTCTCTGAAAGCCCAGCTTCTTCGGGTAAAACACCCCAGAATTTCGGGTTGTAATGGGTATCGTGCATCGGATAGGTATGTACTGACACATAATCTACCGCTTGAAACAACGTGGCTAAATCGGCCACATGATACTCTTTATCGCCCCCACCCCATGAAGCAAAATTATCCGAACTAGTTATCCAAAGGTCTTTAGGAAGATCACCTTTTTGTTTTAAGGATTGCAAATGATTTACCCATTTCAAAATGATACTAGGTTCCACATAATAGGCATATGCCCATTTGACCATGGCTTCGTTGCCCACGGCGATAATTTTAATGATATCCGGATACAATTGAGCCAATCGAACCGCTTCGGCAATTTCAACGGGATTGCGATCGCTGTCTTGGTTGCGGAGTAAAGGTTGCCCGGTCCAAGCATTTTTGCAATCGATCCAAGCGCCCAGCATAACATACATTTCAAAAGCAGGATTTTCCTTTTGGAGTAATCGAATGGCTTCCAACAAATGCGCTGTTTCAGCATAATGCACGTTATAGGTACGCAACACTTTGATGTTCATAGCCGAGAGTATCCTCAAATCGTCTACAATTTGTGCTACGGTAGGCACGTTTTCTCTGGAATTGGTTCGGTATCCGCCATAACACATGGCTTGATAGTTGGGATTTCCGAGTATAGTAGCTGCCGAAACTTCCTTAGGTAAGGAAGTTTGACTGCTTTTACAACTAAAAAAAACCAAGGTTAGCAATAGCATTACAATACCGTGGCAGTATTTATTTATTTTCATCTTAAAGCGACTTTAAGGAAACCACCAATTGGCTTATCTCTCCAGTTCTGTTGAATATTTTTTGGCTGATTTCATGGGTCAACGTCCTAGCAGGAAGGGCTGTTTTGGCTCCTGTGTTTGCGATGACCTCGATACCATCATGGTCAGCCCATTGGTATACTACAGGCACTTGACAAACCGTAAATGATAAACTACCTTTGGGCAATTGTACACTAAATTTCTCCTGATTAACGTTATACAACTCAACCTCCTCTGCCTCTTGTAAGAACTGATTGGCACTCAAGAATGTAGGTTCGAATGATAGGATTCCTTCTTTCACGGTTACTCCTAATTCCCCTTTTCTCGTTAAAAGATCCTCTTTTACTTGTCCCGTCATTCCAGGTTGTTGTGCCCCGCGATGTGAAGGGGTATGAGAATACGGATCGGTGGTAAACGCCCCGTATAATTTGGTGGGTTTATGTACCCCAATACCGGCTTTTACTCCTTCGTAATGAGCGGTTAAGGCGCTAACTAAATTCTTTTCTTTTTGCTCAACCGTTGCTTTTTGCAATACTTCCTGAACGGCCAAATGCAATTTAGAAATCATATGCCAGAAGGTAGATCCTAAGCCCTCATACCCAAAGAAAGTTCCAGATCGGCCTGTGAAGGCTTTGTGATTGAACACTTCTTCGAAAATCTGAAGAATCTTAGGCGTTTCCAAAGCGACTAATGTGCTGTATTTTTGGTTTTTACCCAATTGTTCTAATGCCTTTTTCAAATCGTTGGCATTATTGAAATTTCCATTAAAATGGTACGCTCCTTTCACATCTTGGTTAAGAATTGCTCCATTGTTATCCGCAATTAAAAGCGACAATAAGGTGGATTGCGCCACGCTTGGTGCTGGAATACAGTTTTTCTCCAGAAATTTAGGCAGCTCTTTGTTCGGGTATAAAATGTACGTATTTTGATCTTCACGATACAAAGCACTGTTTCGCAATGCCTCAATAGTTTGTAAGGCGGCTTCCGCAGTTAAATAACCCGAACTTAACACGGCTACTTGACCTTCTAGCATTTCGTCTAAATACGAAATGGTAACGCCATCATTCACCACTTCCATCAAGTTATAAGCATGATACAAATGATCCGGACGTTCGTTGGCCTTAATGGTATGATCAATATATTTTAAGGTCAAGGCAGTAAACGCTTTTAATTCGGCTACCGACACCGAACGTTTTTGCCCCGAAAAACCGAATTCATAAATATGCAAACGGTATTTTGAAGCAGCTTCGCCTAAACCATCTAAAATGGCTTTACGTTTTTGATCATTAATCGGTCCTGAAAGAGCCGACTGATGATGTGCCAAACACTCCTTAGTATCATCGAAGAACTGAATGATTTCGTTGGACAGCTCGATTTGTTCTGCAGCATAAGCGGACAACATCGCTTCAAAAGAAGTCATAAAACGACGCAAATAGTATAGGGTTACCATAGAAACACCGTTGCCCACCAAGGCATTATTAGCATCATTCCACTCCGGACGTTGTGTATTCATCCAAATTCCTCCTTCTGGAATAAAATTCGATACTTTGGCTAATAGAGTCGCCAACATTTTCTCGATAAAGTTCACGTGGTGAATCCCTCCTTTGGACGTGGTTAACAAAGCGCCATCGGCTCCAATTTTTGCTTTACGTTCATGAATTTTCTTTTCCCAACTAAAACTGTAATCAATAGTCTCTTTAGAATTTTTTACGATGTCTTTATAGGACTTAATGGTATAAGGAACCGCAGCATATACAAAACAATCTTTGTCAAAATACGACTGTAATCGGCCTGGATAAAACTTTTGAATGAACTCTAAAAACTTTTGTAGATAAATGATTTGGTGGTCGCCCCAATAACCAATGTAGGCCCATGGATTGTCTGGTTCTAAAGCTTCCCAATCAAACCCACTTTTGGTTACACGGTACGGATTGTATCCGTCAAAAGTTGAAGCATTCAAGAACTTATGAATCATCCCCTCGATAAAATTAGGGTACGAATGTGCTAAAGCTTCCCAGTTTTGGAAAATATCGCGCCAGTTGCCTTGATAATCTAACACTTTAGAGCCATCTATTTCATTTCGGGTGTTGATAGAGAATTTATTCCAAGGACGGCTTGGATCCCCATGACGACGGCTGAATTTGAGTGGTAAATATTCCGTACACAAACGCACTAGATCTTGATCTTCATGATTTTGTACCCGTTCTAGTAATTCGGTGTAATTGAACGCTTCGGCTAAGGCCTCAAAAAACGCGCTGTTTTTGGCAAAAACGACAGCATTTGCTTTTTCGAAATACGGCACAAAATCTGCTTTTTCTATTTTGTAGTTTTCGTCAAAAATTCCTCCACGCATACAATTGAAGAGTGCATTCGAAAAATGACGTGCATCCGATTTTTTATCGGCAGTAAACTGCAATCCGTCTGCCGCAGCATTCAGGGCAATTAAGTTTTTAGTACCTAGTAACACGTCTTCCTTAAGTTGACGTTCTAAAGTGGCATCCTTAAGAATCGCCTCACAAAGGGCAACTACTTGTGCTTGGTTTTGATTTACATTCGCAATAAATTTCCAAGACTTATCTGAATTGGGAGCCATCTGAAGTTCGCTACTAATAAAATAAGCTCCTTTTTCGCCTTTATTATCATTTTCATTGCTAAGCTTTTGCCCTTTTCTAAAGGCAGGAACTTGCTTGGAAGACACTAAATAAGTGGGGTGCTCCATACCCATGGACCAAACAATATTCGCTTTGAGCGCCTCGCTTGGTTCTGCTCTATCCACAATAATGGCACTTAAAGCAAAAATTCCCATACCACTTTCGGCATGCAATTCGCTTCTTTTGTATGCATCTACTAAATTACTGGTACTGTTTTGCAAATCGCTACCTACACCGTACGGTATAATATTTTGAAGACCATCTAAAACGGTTAACGCATAGTCTTTATCGGAATTATTGACTACCGTTGATTGCTTAACAAACCCAAAGCGGTTGCTTGAACTCCATTGGTAACGGAACGTAAGTTGTAAATCCTCGTGTATTTCTTCAAAAATTACACTGTTGCCATAAAAACTTTTGTACAAGTTTCGCGTCAAGGTATAGGTGTCATTAAAACGATCGGAAAAAGGTTCCCAAATCAGGGTTTTGTCCTTTAATCGAATTTGGAAAATGGTTTTGCTACCGGTTATATCGGCTGATTCTGTAATTTTATCATCGGTATAATATGGAAACAATGCATAGTCTGCATTTTTTCTTCCTGCTGACAGTCCGCCATTGCTAGCCAAAAACAGCCAATGATCGGAATCGCTTACTACACTCATTAGGAAGGGTCTTAGTGCGTCGCTATTTTCTATTTTATAATATTTTTCTCCTGCTATTTCGACAAGGTTCATGATGTACTGATTTTAAAAATTAATAAAAAGAGTGGTGCTGTAATTCCGTTATTGTGGTATTCCTCTTGAGGAATCTTCACTCGTTATCTGTTCTAGTTTTTTTTTGTTTTGTTTGTTATTCCTGCTATCTTTTTATGTAGTTTTTTGGAGGTCATCCCTTTTGATAAGGGGTTTACTTGGTGTATTTTTTGTAAAAGGAAATAGGCCAAGCGGGGTTGCAATTCGTACACTTTCGCAGGTGGTGCCGGTTTTTTGGCACAAATCCCAAACCATTCTTCGTTCATGTTGTTTTTTCCTTTTTCATAATCGGCAGTGTAGCCGCCGTTGGACCACGATGCGGTGGTGTCGTGCACGTCTAAATTGTAGGTTTGACCTGTTTTCCACCAGCCGTCGCTAAATTGGAACGTAAACCCGCCGATACAATTTTGACCTTTGCCTAAACCCGAGGCGTTTTCATATATTTCTTGCCAATTCCCTTTTAAGATGGCTGCCTGTGCTTCTTGGTCTTCTTTTTGGGTTTTCACATTAAAAGCATCGGCACCAAACTCGGTTAACAGTACCGGTTTTCCGTATTCTTTTTGTACTCTTTCGAATAGATCGCCAAAAGACAATCCTCGATACACGTTGATGCCCAACACATCAATATTGGGACATTCTTTTACGATAAGATCCAAGAACATCAAATCGCCATTGCAAATCGCCACAGGATGATGGGTATCGATTTTCTTCATAGCGGTTGCTGCCTCATTAAAAAGGCGGTATAAGGCTTGCGCTCTTTGGGTTGATTTTTGATCTGCTACGGGTACATTCTCGGTTTCGGCTCCTTCCCAAAACAGTCCAAAATTGTTTTCATTGCCCAACAAAAAGAGTAAAAGTCCTTTGGTATCCTTGTATTCTTGTGTTAATTGTTGTACTTCTTGCAACAAAGCGGTTCTTACTTTGGGGTCGGCATATTCGGTATTGGCTACCCAATTGCCTTCGATCGCTACACCATATCGGCCAAAAGGATGGTTGAGCATAGTATAGATTCCGAATCGCGTATGAATGTATTCGATCCATTTTTTGGGAATTCCTGTATACACTCTAATAGTGTTTACACCCATTTTTTGAAGTAGGCCCATTTCATTGTCTAAGGCTTTTTGAATAAACTCCTCGGGTTGCTCCCATAAGTTAAAAGCGTAATTATGTCCCACGGGAAAATAATCCCAATTCATGCCTTTCACCAGCCAATTTTTACCATCTATTTGAAGGGTAATACCTTTGTTATCCGAATGTATCTTTACCGATTGGCTTTGACCAAAGACCGAAAAAGATACGGTAGCTAATAGTAGTACTGCTATAATTTTATTCATCATTAGATATACTTACTCTGAATGTTTTTTACAACTCACTTGGAATGGTAAAAAACATTAAAAAATGGTTTCTTAAAATGTTTTGAAAAATGAGTGCTATTACTACTGCACGATGTCTAAGTACTCCTTTGTTTAAATAGTAATATTGACGGATAAGATTAAAAATCAATACCAGAGTAAGTTGGTATTACCCAACTTACTCGATATTGAAAAAAGCAACATTAATTTATTGGTATACTCTGATGTAATCCACTTCCATTGTACCTTGCGTGAATAACGGATCGATAGTTCCGCCTAAGCTTCCACCCATGGCCACATTCATAATCAAGAAGAACTCTTTATTGAATACTGTAGAGGCAGAATTAGCATACGTGTAATACAATTCATTGTCTACATAAAACTTGATAGCAGCAGGAGACCAAATGGTTTTGTACACATGGAATTCTGTTTCTGCATTCGTGATGGTTTTCTTACCTACCAAGGCACCACCACCAGAATTTCCAGGGAAATGTAGAGCTGAACTTATTTCATTTGGTTTGTTGCCCACATACTCTAAGAAATCAATTTCGCCACAAGCTGGCCATCCTACAGTAGGGAAATCACTACCTAAAGACCACACTGCAGGCCAAGTACCACCGCCTTTGGCCATTTTGGCTCTAAATTCAATTTTACCATACTTAAAGCTGTATTTCCCTTGGGTTTTGATACGTGCTGAGGTATAATTGGCTCCTTCTTTTTTAGCTGTAATTTTCAAAACACCACCTTGAACTACCACATTGTTAGCGCTGTTGGTATAGTTTTGTACTTCGTTATTCCCCCAGCCACCAGCGCCAAGGTCGTATCCCCATTTATTAGCATCTGGAGCTCCGTCTGTATCAAATTCGTCTGACCATACTAATTTAGTATAATCACTTGGACCTGCTGAACCAGGAGGTGTTGACGTAAAGATATGATACCAAGCTAAGTCTTTATTGTTGCCCATTACGGCTCTTACTACCATTCTGTTTTCTGTTAAGGAAAGGATTTCATATTTGCTAGTTCCAATGAAATACCCCATAAAACCATTATCAGAGAAATTCAACATGGTACCACGAGTTTGAGTCGCTGCATTTGGATTTTTAGACACGAATGAATCCGAAGGGCTTAACAATACTGTTTTTTGTCCTTTGGTGTCTAAAGCTTGACAACGGTCATCTCCTCCTCCTAAATAAGAACCATGATAGAATGTATCGCCTTTGTTGTCCAATTCAAATTTCAAGTCATTTCCAACTTTAGAGAATGTCATCACGCTATTGTACAAACAAGTACCTGCTTTTTCATCCGGTGCCGCTGCATACCATACAGGATAGTAATTTTGAGTCGCATCGTTACTGTTGGGTCCTACGCCTAAGTGTCCTTGCTCTGATTGTGACCAATACCATTTTTTTGAACTTCCTCCTGTTAAGAATTGTACGGCTTCCTCGTCTTTGAAAGTGCTCAATACTTTTACTTCAATGGTAGTATTGGTAGTGATTCCTCCTTTTCCGCTGGCCAAAACCGTTACGGTATAGGTATTTACCCCAGGTTTGGTAAAGGCTTTTTCAAAAATTCCGCTAGGGGCATTTTCTGACGTACCGTCACTAAAAATATATTTGTAAGAAATGGCGTTATCGGCTTTGGCGGTTAGCAAAACTTTACCCGTTCCGTCCCCATCAGGGGTAGCGGCCGTTTTTCCGATAATATCCACTTTTACTTGTAAGTTGGTCGGAGCAGTCAAGGCTCCAAACTCTACATTATCGTCCTGGCAATTTACCATCATCAGTAGTAAAAAGACAGCTGTTATCTGTTTTAAAATATTTTTCATTGTTGAATAGTTTTAGTTGGATTGTTTGAAGTCATCAAAATAATAAGTCGTTCCAGTACCATCCACTCCAAAATCAGGGAATAACGCGATTAGATTGTACGTTTTTGATGCATCATATTTACCTGTTAAATCGAAAGTTAATACTTCCCAAGCATTAGCTTTAGTAGTAGTCGCGTCCACTTCGAAGTTAGTATTAGAATTGGCTTGATCTTCCATTTTGAACTTAATCGTTGCGCCTACTTTTGGTGACCAAACGGTGATTTTCACTTTAGTTCCTTTGGTAAAATCCATTTTAGTATCTAATGGTAAAGTAGCTCCTGCCCAAATTTGTGCTCCAGCAGTCTTTTCTATTTTAACTACTTTGTTAGAAACATTGGCTCCCGATTTGTCTGGATTAGTAACCACCGATGCAGGAATAGGACCAAAACTTGATGATCCAAAACCAGACCAAGTGTATGGCAATACTGTAGATTCGAAATCTATAGGGAATTGTGTCAATTCCTTAGGTGTTCTGTAGAAATAAATGTTATCAATAAATACAGAGCCTTTAGCCCATGGAGTCCCAACAAATTTCAATTGAAAAATATCTGACACTTTCAATCCTTGACTAGTGAAAGCTGAAATTGGAATTTCGATACTAGTCCATTGGTTAGCCACTAGATCTTTCACTACTGGTTTTTCACCACCTGTTAAGCTGATCAAAGAGGTTTCGATTTTGGCTAAATCGGCGGTCCAAACATCCATGTGTAAAAACTCCATAGCAGAAACATCAATTGTTTTTCCATCGGCCAATTGAATTCCTTGGTAGCTCAAGTTGATATAATTTAGCATTTTATCACCATTCAAATCAAACTCAGCCCAGCTGCTGCCTTGTCCGCCTTGTCCCCAATCTGGGAAGAAATTCGTACCGGCTAAATTGGTGTATTTGCTACCATATAAACTTATCACATCAGCAGGTTGTCTGTTAGGAGGTGTTGGAGCCGAGGCACTTGGAGCCACTACTTTAGTTGCTATCACTTTTGCCGTATAGGTTGTAGTAGCAATGGCCGCACTTTTTGACACCACTCTAATGTTGTATTCACCTGCCGCTTTGTAAGTATATGAAACCGCTTCGCCATTGTTGGCTAAAACTGGTTTATCATTACCTGGTTCTCCAAAATACACTTCATAAAACAAAGCAAAATCGGCTGTAGCTTTTACGGTTACTTTGTAAGACACCACTTTGTCATTTTCAATTGTCACCACTAAGTTTTCAGGTGCTCTAAAGGCCACTACCACTTTTTGGATCGCTTCAGTTCTTTTGCCATCTATGGTAGTTCCCACAATCTTAGCATCGTATACCCCTTCTTTGTACACATGGTCTACCGATTGTCCAGGAATCACATAGGCAGGATCTTTGGTACCATCACCAAAATATATTTCATATCGAGTTACCCCTTCTCCACGAGGTAAGATGGTCACCTTACCCGTATTGTCTTGGGTAACGGTAGTTAACGCTGATAAATTGCCAGGAGCAGGAACACCGCTCAAATCGATCAGATCGTTTTCGTTAGTACAACTCAACAGTATTGTGAGTACTAACATTTGTATGATTACAACTATTTTTTTCATATATGTAAAATTTATTTTTTGTATGTCATATATGTTATCGCCTTTAACCCATTGGTGTTTGCAACAAACAGATTGATAATGGGCGATTTCATAAAACTTTACTTTTATATTATGTCAGCTTCGAAAGATGCAATTGAATTATGGAATTGCCTCTGCCATAGCCATTATGACTTCTAGGAATTAATATCCAGGGTTTTGTTCCCAGTTACCGTTTGAAAACTGAATTTCTTCGATTGGAATTGGGAATAACTCATTTTTATTCGCTTTAAAGTTTGGAATTTTCCCAGCCGCTTTACCAGTTCTCACTAAGTCAAAGAAACGGTGTCCTTCTCCCATCAATTCTAAACGTCTTTCTGCTAAAATAAAGTCAACTAAAGCTGGACCAGAAGCCGTAATATCATGGTTCAAATCTCCAAAAGCACGACGACGTACATCGTTCAAATATTGTTTGGCTTTGGCATCGCTAATTCCTCCTCTAGCATTGGCTTCGGCCGCCATTAACAATACATCAGCATAACGAATAGCTCTGTAGTTGTTTGGATTGGTCAAGTTCAAATCTCCTTGAGAAGAAGAGCTACGTTTTCTTGGCAAATATTTTTGATTATAGTAACCTGTATGCTCATTCCCTTCATCATAAATAGTATTATTGGCTGCTGACCATGCAACTATATCTAATATAGAAGTACTCAATCTACTGTCTCCCACTTCAAATGCATTATAACTTTCTTTTGTTGGTACATTGAAACTATAACCAGAAGTATATTTAGGTGGAGGATTAGGATTAGGTACCCCTGCGGTTATAGGCTTTAATTTATAGCCTCGTATCCCATTAAATCCTACAGCTACGTTACCTTCACTACATTGTAAACAATTAAACCCAGCTCCTTCAGCATCGGTATATTGTACTTCAAAAACCGATTCTTTGTTGTTTTCTCCTTCGGCTTCAAAAATACTGTTATAATCAGTAACCAATTGGTACGTATTGGATGTAATTACACTTTCTAAAGTAGTTGCTGCTTGCGCAAATTTGTTTTGGTATAAGTATGCTTTTCCTAGCAAGGCTAAGGCAGCCCCTTTAGTAGCACGTCCTTTTTGAGCAGGAACCGCTGCTAAATTTTGAGAAGCAAAAATCAAATCGGATTCGATAGACGCATATACTTCTTCTTTAGTGGCTCTTTTAATGGTTTTTTCGTCTCCAATTTTGAAACGGGCATCGCCTTTTAAAGGAATACCTCCAAACCATTTTACCAATTCAAAATGGTAGTACGCACGCAAGAAACGCGCTTCGGCGATGATTTGGTTTTTGCCTTGAAAATCGATTTTATCTTTGAATTCTAAGATAAAGTTGGCTCTTTGCACACCGGCAAACATCCAGTTCCATACATCTCTCAAGTTACTGTTGATAGGAGTATGGATCATATCGTCTACTTGTTGAAAACCGATCACATCGGTTGGGTTTTCCCCCCCTGCTAAGGTATTGTCTGAAGCAATTTCGCCCAACAATACATTCACATAAGACGATTGCAACAAGTCGTAAGCTGCGATAAGAGCGTATTCATAATCTGCTTTCGCATTGAAATAATTTTCGGAATCGATAGAATATTCGGGTTTACGATCCACAAAGTCATCAGTACATGAGGTTACGCTAAAGGCTGAAACCACTACCGTTGCTATGGTTAAAATAAGATACTTTTTCATTGTAATTGCAATTAGAAATTAATGTTTAAACCGAACATGTATGTTCTAGGAATTGGATAGAAACCGTAGTCAATTCCCCCTCCAATTGGAGCACCATTCGAAGCCCCTGGATCGTAACCTCTGTACTTGGTTAAGGTCAACAAGTTGTTTACCCCAGCGTACATTCTGAATTTAGACATACTAAATCTTTCGGTAAATTTAGAATTCAAAGTATATCCTAATTGAATGTTTTGGATTCTGAAATACGAAGCGTCTTCTACAAAGTAATCAGAGAACACATTATTGGATGTAGCTCCCGTAGTTACTCTAGGTACAGAATTGCTAGTCCCTTCTCCTGTCCAACGGTCTAATACATAGTTCAAACGATTTGCGTCTGATAAAGTTCTTTCGTAGTTACGCACCATATCGTTGCCTACAGAAGCAAAAGTGTATAATGCAAAATCAAGATTTTTATAGTTCAATTGAACATTGAATCCCATAGTAGCGGCAGGAACTGGGTCACCGATATTGGTTCTATCTTTGGCGTCAATTACTCCATCTTCGTTGATATCAACATAGCGAATATCACCAGGTACTGCTTCGGCTCCTAAAGCTAATTGAGAAGGATGAGCGTCAACTTCGGCTTGGTTTTGAAAGATACCATCGGTTTTGTATCCATAGAAATATCCGATTGGTAATCCTACTTGCATTCTTGAAGGAGCAGGTTGTCCAACTCCAAATGAACCTCCTTCGATAAATCCAGTACCGTTATTCACTTCCAACACTTTATTTTTCAAGAAGGTAACATTATAACCTACGCTAAAGGATAATTCATTTTCAAACGTTTTTTTGTAATCTACCGCAAATTCGATCCCTGAGTTTCTTACCGTACCGGCATTCAAAGTAGGAGCACTTGCCCCTGGAGCAAATACTCCAGTAATACCAGAAACAGGAATGTTTGGAATCAATAGGTCAGCACGGGTATCGATAAAATAATCGGTAATGATAGATAATTGGTTATCGAATAATTTTAAATCCAAACCAACGTCGAATTTCTTGGCTTCTTCCCATTTTAAATCAGGGTTAGGTGTTTGTCCTGTAGCTGTACCATTTACAATGGCATTATCAAAAACGTAAGTTGCTTCACCGTTTAGGAACCCTACATAGCCATTATTTGGAATTTGGTCATTTCCAAGGGTACCATAACTTGCTCTTAATTTCATAAAGCTCAAGGTTCTGTTTTCCCCGTAGAATCCTTCGTCAGAAATGATCCAACCCGCTGTGAACGATGGAAAATATCCAACCTTATTTCCAGGTCCAAATTTGGTCGAAGCATCGCGTCTTAACATGGCCGACAACAAATATTTTCCTTTATAATCGTATTGTACTCTACCGAAGTACGACAATCTTCTTTCGTCATATACATAAGAACTGTTGGTTCTACCATCAATAGTACCCGGAGTTAATGCAATATCAGCATATTCCCAAGAATTATAGGGTACATCAAATCCAGTAGCAAATAACCCATTCCCCCATTGTTTATAAATGGTATTTCCTAAAGTTCCTACCAAGTTATGGTCTTCGCCAAATGTTTTGTTGTAAGTAGCAAAAAGGTCAAATGAGTAATCGTTGTCATTTACTGCTCCTTGGGTTACCGAGCTACGAACTACATCAAATACTTTTCCTCCATAAGATACTTCTTTGGCAAAAGTTTTAGACTTAGCGTTTGCGGTATTAAAACCAATGGTACTAGAAAGGGTAAATCCTTCAAAAAGTTTGTAGTCAACACCGAAGTTACCATTCAATTTTTTGAAGTTGTAAGCATTGTAAGTATTGTCTATTTGAGCTAATGGGTTGATGATTTCAGTACCTAAACCAGTTATTGGTAGTACGGTAAAGCTACCATTGGCATCATATGGACTAAAAGTTGCCGGTACGTTCAAGGCATTGAACAATACTGAACCTAATCCGTTTTCGTTTAATGTTTTTCTATCAAAATAAGTATAGATAACGTTGGTTTTCAATTTGATTTTATCAGTCAAATCGGCACCAAGAGCAATTCTTGCTGTGTTTCTAAGGAAACCTGATTTAGCGCCTCCAATGATACCTTCTTGATCTAAATGTGAACCACTCACAGAGTAATTGATTTTCTCTGCACCACCAGAAATGGTCATGTCATGGTTAATCATTGGTACGCCTGTTTGGAACACTTGTTTTTGCCAGTTGGTTCCTTTGCCCAAGCCTGTTACGTTAGGATAAGGTATGGTTTGTCCTCCATTGGCATAGCTTTCATTCAATAATAAAGCGTATTCTGTAGCATTTAAAGTAGGTAATATACGAGCTGCTTCTTGAAAACCAACGTAAGTATTATAATTTACTTTTGTTTTTTGGTTTTTCTTTCCGGCTTTGGTTGTTACTAAGATTACCCCGTTAGCACCAATAGTACCATAAATAGCGGCTTGTGCATCTTTCAGAACGGTGATGGTCTCAATATCGTTAGGGTTTAACAATCCTAATTCCCCCACATAACCGTCAATAATAGTGGTTGGACGGTTTTCTCCATTGGTAGCGATACCACGAATACGGATATCCAAGGCAGCACCCGGAGCACCAGATTGTGTGGTTACGTTTACCCCAGAAACCGTTCCTTGAAGGGCTTGTTCTACTTTAACAGGTTTAATAACATCCAGTGCTTTACCGTCTAGAACAGAAACGGCACCGGTTACTTCTCTTTTCTTTTGGGTACCGTATCCAATTACCACAACTTCTTTCAGTGTGTTGGATTCTTCTACCATTTTCACGGTGATGGGTTTATTTCCCGATACCGTTACTTGATAGTCTTTGTATCCGATGTAACTAAAAACTATCACCGCGTTGTTGGCTAGGTTTTTTAATTTAAAACTTCCATCAAAGTCGGTTTGTGTGCTTTGACTTCCGTCTTTCACTCTCACATTAACCCCCGGAAGAGAGAGTCCGTCTGTGGCACTGAGTACCGTTCCACTGATTTCATTTGTTTGCGCATATCCTAATGATGCAAACAAAATGAAAGCAATTACTACTAATTTAGATCTCATAATGTTTAGGTTTTGTATTGAATTGTAAATTTAAGCTAACTACAACGTGATAGTTTAAATTCCACCTCTACAAAAAACATACAAAGCAAAAAAAGCAGTCTATTTTTTTATTAATCGCAAAATAGTCCCCGTAATTATTGCGAATTCAGCAATTTAAATAAAATGTTAATCCTGTTAAAAGCTTCCCAAAAAACCCCAATGTTGAGGTGTTGTATAGGTAAATTATGTTAAAAAAAGAAAAACTATACCATTAGAATGTACTCTACTAAGCCTTTTTCGTGTTCTAAATCTAATTTTTTACGCAAACGATACCGTTTAATTTCTACACTTCTAACCGAGATGTTGAGTAGTGGCGCAATTTCTTTAGACGATAAATTCATGCGTAGATAAGCACACAAGCGCAAATCGTTGGAGGTTAAATTGGGATGGAGTTGTTTGATACGCTTTAGGAAATCTTTATCGACACTATCAAAGGCTTCTTGAAACACCTTCCAAGAATCTTCCGAAGTGATGTTTTTATTAATCGTAGAAATCACCGATTTAATTTTGGAAGTGCTGCCATCGCTTTGTGCGGTCTTCTTTAAATCTTCTTTAATAAAAGCCAACAATTCGTTTTTGTTGTGCAAGCTCATGGTGGACACCGCCAATTCTCTATTTTTAGAATCCACATCTTGTACTAACTGTTCGTTGCGAAGACGCATTAATTCTTGTTGATTTTCTAGTTCTTGAATTTCTAACAAACGATTGTTTTCTTCGATCAATTTGGCTTGCTTTTTTTCATAGGCTTTTTGATACGCTTGATGAACGTAATAAATTAGCACCCCTAAAAGCAACATATAAATCACTATGGCAAAATTGGTCGCATACCAAGGTTTTAAAATGGTAAAGGAATACGTCCCTACATTTTCCAAAACTTCATTGGAAAAACGAGCGCGTACTTTAAAAACATAATCACCAGGGGGTAAATTCTTGTAAAACATGGAAGAGCGACCATTCCAAGCGCTCCATTGTTCTTGAAACCCTTCCAATTGAAATTGGTATTGAGGATTAATGAACTTGTTGTACACCGGTACCGTAAAATTAATGATGATGTTGTTTTGTTTGGCATCAAATTTTGAATTGCCAGTTGTGGGAAAGAAAAAAGTTCCTTCATCCAAGCGGCTAATACCAACTTTAGTAATATTTACTTTATAATTTCTATCTTCCAATTCTTTAAAATTCACCGTCAAATACCCGTTGGAAGTCCCCAGCAACATTGTTGACTTGCCCACTTGGGTACAATTTTCATAGCCCAACATTGCATTAGACAATGCCGAGGTTATCGGAATGGTATTGTCCTTAAGTTGATTGCTCAATTTGCTTTCGGTGATGTAATGCATGCTGTTTTTGGTAAACAACCACAATCTATTAGCGTTGTCTACTATCATTCGGCCCGATTTGTATTGGTCTTTTTGAAAAATGCCACTCAAAAAAGGATCTTTTTCAAATTGTTTCGTTTTGGGGTTCAATTTGAACACCCCTTCTTTGTACGCATAATAGATTGCGCCATTGAACTTGGTTAATCCAGAATTGATGCCTTTTTTGGGATAGGTATACATGTACACCGGTGTGGTTTGGGTCAATTCTTTATCTAGATGCAAACGAAAAACCCCTTTGTATTCATGACTGATATAAACATCAAGTCCGTTGGTGATTTCAAAACTTTTAGCCGAATTGTTGAATCCCTTAATTTTGTTTTTGAACACCCATTGGTTGTTCACTTTTTGCAAGACTGAAACCCCGTAATAATTTCCTTGTAATAAAACGTCTTTTCGATTAGGAATAGGGCTCAACTTCCAGGTACCCGACTGCTTGAAAATGAAAGATGCCGTTCCTCCATTGACTAAAAGAGTACCCGAATCGTGTCCACAAAAAAGAGCTCCATCGTACTCATACAAAGACCAAACCTGGCCTTTGGTACCTGGAATAAACTTAAAATCTTCATTGCTATTGAATTTTTTAAAAAATAGCCCTTGATTAGTTCCTATATATAGCAATCCGTTATGAAGCTTAGTGGCGTATACCGTTCCTAATTTACCCGAAATATCGACAAAACTTTTAATGGGTGATTGCAAATTGATGCAATTGATCCCGTTATCCAAACCTACCCATAAATTGGCATCTTTATCTTCAAACAAAGACAAGACCGTATTATTAGACAAGCCTTTTCCTTGGTAAAGATGGTACCGTAGTTTTCCGTTAGCATTGAGAATAAACACCCCATTGGACACCGTCCCGATAGCAAAATCACCATTAGCTAACTGCAAACTATTGTAGATTACTACTGAAAACAATTCTGCATCAATTTCGGTAGCAAAACGTTTTAATTTTCCATCTACTAAGGTATAAAACCCATTCGACTGTGTTTGAATCAATAGTCCGCCTTCGGTAGCAAACACGTTTACAATTTTATTGTTTTTCAAAATTGGGTCGGCACTTACTAAACTCTCTCGGCCGCGAACAATTTCGTATAAACCCGAAGCTACCGTTTGATAATATACAGTGTTTGCCGTGTGAAAAGACTTTAAAATAGAACTACTCGGGGCAATAATTTTGAAGGTGTCTTTTTTAGAATCATAAATAAAAATCTTATCTAAGGACTGAAAAATTACCCACTGATCAAAATGATGAATGTTCCAAAACTGCTCGTCTTCTTGAATTTTGTTTTTGACTTTAGCACCTAATGACGTATAACGTAACTGTCCATTTCCCATGCGGGTCCAATACCCAAAATCCATATAATTTCCCGTATAAATGCGCTCTCCTATTACTTTTACAGAACGTACAATACTTTCATTGGCCGCGGGATAGATTTCCCATTTGGAGCCATCATAAGACAAAACCCCTTCATTGTTAGCAAAATACAGGTACTGATTTTGATCTTGAGCAATCATCCAATTTTGATTCCCTCCCCCATATGAAAGTGGGGTGTATCGTAATATTGGAGGAATCTCTTGAGACCAAACCCCTAAAAAAGAAAAAAGAAAAATATAAAGAAAAGTGTATAGTAAACGCATAGTATCCAGAATTAACATAAATCGACCCAAAAGTAATGATTTTGAAATAAATGAGGTAAAACACTATCATAAACCATCGAAAATCCTTAAAAATCAAACCACTAAAGCAAAATAACAGCAAAAAAAACAGCAAGACATCACTCTTTAAAAAGCGTAAAATTGACTACTTTTGCGAAAATTACTTGCTATTATGTCTATTGACCTTTCTACATTAGATCCCAAACAAAATATCATCATCAAAGGAGCACAAGTCCATAATTTAAAAAATTTGGATGTAGTGATTCCTAGAAATCAATTGGTTGTCATCACAGGCTTATCAGGATCAGGCAAATCGAGTTTGGCTTTTGACACCTTGTATGCTGAGGGACAACGTCGTTATGTAGAAAGTCTTTCTTCGTATGCCCGCCAGTTTTTGGGTCGCTTGGACAAGCCCAAAGTAGACTATATCAAAGGTATTGCTCCTGCTATTGCTATTGAACAAAAAGTCAATACCACCAATGCGCGTTCGACCGTAGGTACCTCTACCGAAATTTATGACTATATCAAATTGCTCTATGCACGAATTGGTCGTACCTACTCCCCGATTTCGGGGCAGGAAGTCAAAAAAGACACCGTAACGGATGTTGTGCAATGTGTACAATCGTTGCCCGAAGACAGCAAATGGTTACTATTAGCTCCTTTGCATGTGGAAGCGGGGCGAAAAACCATCGACAAACTAAAAATACTGCAACAACAAGGATTTGCCAGAGTATTGGTTGATCAAGAGATGTTGCGCTTGGATGAGTATCTGGTTTCCATTGCTAGTACTCCAGAAGCAGCACTAGAAAAAGTCAACATTGCTTTAATCGTGGATCGTATTGTGGTCAAAACCGACGAAGCTTTCTACAATCGATTGGCCGATGCTGTACAAACGGCTTTTTATGAAGGCAAAGGATCTTGCAGTATCAAAGCGTTATCCTCAGACACTACTTATACTTTTTCTAACAGTTTTGCCTTAGACGATCTTACTTTTTTAGAACCTAATGTGCATTTATTCAGCTTCAACAATCCTTATGGTGCCTGCCCCACTTGCGAGGGTTATGGTAATATTATAGGTATCGACCCCGACTTGGTGGTCCCCAACACCACCTTATCCGTTTTTGAAAATGCTATTTTTCCCTGGCGAGGCGAAAGCATGGGGTGGTATCGAGATGAATTGGTAAAAAATGCTTATAAATTTGATTTTCCCATCCACAAACCTTATTTCCAATTGACCCCTGCTCAAAAAGAACTGCTTTGGACAGGTAACGCCTATTTTCAAGGATTGGATGGTTTTTTCAAAGAATTAGAAGAGAAAAATTATAAAATTCAAAATCGGGTCATGCTCTCTCGTTATCGAGGCAAAACCACTTGCCCTACTTGCAAAGGAAAGCGCTTACGAACCGAGGCTAATTATGTAAAAATACATCAAAAAACCGTTTCAGACTTGGTGGATATGCCCATCAAAGACCTGCTTTTGTTCTTCAAATCACTAGAATTAACCCCCTATGAAACACAAATTGCCAAACGCTTATTAGTAGAAATCAACAATAGATTGACTTTTCTAAGCAATGTAGGCTTGGATTATTTGACTCTGAATCGCCCCTCAGCCACTTTATCGGGTGGAGAATCGCAACGCATTAATTTGGCCACCTCTTTAGGTAGCAGTTTGGTAGGTTCTATGTATATCTTAGATGAGCCTAGCATTGGATTGCATCCTAAAGATACCGATCGATTGATTCAGGTCTTGCTTGCGTTGCGTGACCTAGGCAACACCGTCATTGTGGTGGAACACGATGAAGACATCATGAAAGCTGCCGACACTATTATAGACATTGGTCCTGAGGCCGGAAGTTTTGGGGGTACCTTAGTCGCGCAAGGCAGTTATGATGACTTTATCAAAGCGCAGTCGTTGACCGCAAAGTATTTGAATGGCAGTCTTAGCATTGCCGTCCCAAAAAAAAGACGTCCGTTTAAAAACTACATCGAGATTGTAGGGGCTAGAGAAAACAACTTACAAAATATCGATGTGGTTTTCCCACTGGATGTACTTACCGTAATTACAGGCGTTTCTGGAAGTGGAAAGAGTACTTTAGTGAAGAAAATTTTGTTTCCTGCTTTGCAAAAGAAACTGGAAAATGTAGGCGAAAAAGCCGGTCAATTTTCGGAAATGAAAGGTTCCTTTTCGCATATAAAACACGTAGAATATGTTGATCAAAATCCTATTGGACGTAGCTCTCGTTCCAATCCGGTGACCTATATCAAAGCCTATGATGACATACGAGATTTGTTTGCCAAAGAAAAACTATCCAAAGCCAGAGGCTACCAAGCTAAACATTTCTCCTTCAATGTTGACGGTGGTCGTTGCGAAGTGTGCAAAGGAGAAGGCAGCATCACGGTAGAAATGGTGTTTATGGCCGATGTTCAGTTGCCGTGTGAAACCTGTGAAGGACATCGCTTTAAAAAAGAAATCTTAGAAGTTAAATACGAAGGAAAGAACATTCACGATATCCTTACTTTTACCATTGATGATGCCTTGGCCTTTTTCCAACAACATCAACAAAAAAAGATTGTTCAAAAACTACAACCCTTGCAAGATGTAGGTCTGGGATATGTACAGTTGGGACAATCGTCCTCCACCTTATCTGGTGGTGAAGCCCAGCGTATTAAGTTGGCTTCCTTTTTGGTTAAAGGAGCTACCAAGGAAAAAGCTTTATTTGTATTTGACGAACCTACTACCGGATTGCATTTTCACGATATCAAAAAACTAGTCGCTTCCTTTGATGCGTTGATCGAAAAAGGGCATTCGTTATTGGTCATTGAGCACAACCTTGATTTGATTAAGTGTGCCGATTGGATTATCGATTTGGGTCCAGAAGGGGGCGCCAATGGTGGGCAACTTTTGGCTGCAGGTACCCCTGAAACAATTTGTAAGGAAGAGCGATCCATTACCGCTCAATATTTAGCGGAAAAATTAAACCCAGCAAATGATTGATTTGTTGGGTTTAATACTAAATTGAAAAAAAATTATAAAAGACAGTTTTCCTCAAAAAACTGACCGTCTTCATCTATACCTAAGACAATTTTACGAGCTTTGGAAATGTGATTGATGTACACCCAAACAAATGACCAAATCCCAAAGGTTATACAGGCTAAACTAAAATTTAATTTATGATTGACAAATCTTTTACGCTTGGATAATACCGCAAAGGGCAATTCGTCATTTCTTTCTTCTAAAACAAAACCTTCTTGTAATTTAGAATTTATAGATTCATTAAAAACAGCAAGGTCTTTCTGACTAGATTTTACATTTGTTTTCATGATTTGCTATTTTTTTTTTAAGATAAACTGTTATAATTTTCTTAATTTTTTATAGCACAAATTTACAACAGTAAAAATGCCTGAGCAATACCTAGATTTGGTGATTTTTAATTCAAAAACACTATTTTCTTTTCAAAGCTACTTACTATGAGGTTTCCCGTAAAATGGAAAAATCGTAAATCGATAAAACTCAAAAAAACTCGACCAACACCCTTATTCCTCTATCGACCTTCCGTTTGAATACCAAGTAATTACTCGTTATTTCTCTTTTTTTATGTTAAAACTAGGAGCAACATAATCGTCAGGCAGGTAGGATTCAGGGATGGTCGTATGATTGCCCTCGCGCAAGGCTTTGTAATGTGGCGACATAATTTCTATCCCCGCTTCAAAAAAACTATCTTGAATATTTTGATGCAGTGTAGAATAGACCAGTTGTTGCCTATTAGCTTCTTTGGTAAAAGCATTGATTTCATACGACACGTAAAAATCGTCTAAACTCTTTTGAATGACAAAAGGTGGAGGTTCTTGTAATAAAAATTCCGTGCGATGCGCTGCCGTTATAAGTGCTTGGTGGACGGCGCGCCATGGCACATCGTACCCAATGGTCACAGTAGAATGAATCACCAACCCTGGAGCATTTTCCTTACAGTTGGAAGAATAGTTAATAGAAGAACTTGACAATATAGTAGCATTGGGTATGGTAATATCTTCCATTTTAGGGGTACGAATGCGCACCACCAAAGCGGTTTTTTCTATCACTTCGCCACTAATATCCCCAATTTTGATAAAATCACCCGTTCTAAATGGGCGCATATACGTTATTACTAAACCCGCCACCATGTTGGCGATAGCGTTAGAAGAACCTATGGAAAACAACACCCCAATAAAAACAGAAACCCCTTTGAAAATGACCGAATCTGATCCCGGCAAATAGGGAAAAAGAATAACTAGCATGAATGCATACAAAAGCATTTTCACGATATTAAACGTGGGTTTGGCCCAATCGCTATAAAATCCTTTAATCACGATGTTCCCCTTTTGAATTTCATCCACAAAATAGCGCAGTATTTTGACCAAATAACGAAACAACAATACGATTACTAGGATTGAAAACAAATTGGGTAAAAAGTCTACGAAACTGACCAAGATAAACTTGGCGGGTTTCATAATCCAGTTTATAAGAGTGGTGGTATACCCTACTGTAGAAGGAAACACACTAAACAACAAAGGCAAGGAAAGGTAGACCAAAAAAATACTGGTCACCAACCGTAGTAGTTTTATCAATCGCAATGTAAAATACAATTGATTTTTGGGCGAAAGTATGTGGTGATTGTTGACTAAAAACCCTTTAAAGAAGCGATCGTCATTTTGCACCAAATACAGCATAAACTTTCGAAAAAGCACATGAATACCGTACAACAGTAAGAGCACACAACTTATAAAAAGCAACTCAATACCGATGCGCTTTATCCACTTTAAAGGGGCGTTGGTAATCAAATCCTCTTTAATTGCATTTCCTATAATTTTCTTGCGTTGTTCTGCCAATATAGGAGGCTCTTTTCCCTCCGCAGCTGCGTCTTTAGCGGTTATGGATAATAAGATAAAATCTGCTTTATACACCAAATCCAGGGTAAAATCTGAAGGCACAATTTTCAAAGAATCCGCTTCAAATAATGGATCGGAAGCAATTTGCAAAATGCGATCTGTAATGGCTTGTGCACGTTTTTCGGGAGAGAAACTTCCAATTTTATGATAAATAAAAAACAAAGTGTCTTTGAAAGGAGTTACGGGATAGCCTTGGATTTTGCTTGCCATGGAAATGCTGTCTTTTTTAGCAGTTCCTTGATTGGGGATATCGCCTTTTTTTTGTCCAAAAGTAAGCTGAGCAATACCTAAAACGAGTACTAAAAAACAAGAGGCTTTCATGGGTAATATCATATGCACTATTTTCTTAATTATGAAATGTAGGCAACGATAGTCGAAACGTAAGTCTGCTTGACTACTCCCTTTCGCTTGACTCCCACAGAAAATTGAAAAAAGTAGGCCAATCAAGGAGGTACTCACTGTTTTTCAACACCTTACCTTATTCTAAAGTACAAAATAGATTATAAATACCATCATAAAACCGAATCTTTTTTAATTCAGCATTCGATTAAAAAATAACATTAGCTTATTTTTTCCCTTTAAAGCGTGCCAAAACAGCATCCATTGCTTGATTAATTTCGGGGGAAACAACCATTTTGTAATTCACATACACATAGATAAGCGTAAGGAAAAAAGATTTTAAAAGAATCCCTAAAATAGGATGTATAGGAAATTGCCAGAAGTAAAAAAGGACAAAGATTCCTGAAGTAACTCCTAAGGAAAGCAGCGTTTGTTTGCTAAATGGATACAAATGCATGCGCTTGACCACAAAAAGCAGTTTAGCAACGCTGTAACAAGTAATAGACAATAAAGTAGCAAATGCAGAACCAATAATTCCATATAAAGGAATGAAAATCCAATTGAGTATAAAAGTCAACAAGGCCAACATTACCCCCAAAAATAAGACCATACGATAGTACTTAGAATTGAAAATAATCGCATTATTATTGCCTAACACTAAGTCGAAATATTTGGACAGCCCAATCATGAATACTACCATAATACCTCCGGCATATTCTTGAGGCAACAATTCATACAATTGATTGATGTTGACAAAAATGCACAACATCACAAATCCGCCCACCACTTGCAAATTGATGGAAGTTTTTTTATACAAATCGTTTAATTCGTCGTGTTTGTTTTCATGCATCAACTTAGCCGTTATTGGATACACAATTTGATGCATGGCACGACTAGGTACCGAAATCACCAAAGCAATATAAGTCGCAACCGAATAAAAAGCAATATTACCAATATCCATGTATTGGTTGAGCATGATTTTGTCGCCATCTAACAACAAATTGGCCACACTACCCGAAAGTATAATATAAAAAGAATACTCAATTATTCCTTTCACATTCGATGGTATAGCAAGTTGAAAGTGCGGTTTTTTTATTCGGAAAGCATACCACATGGTCACGATTAAGGCTACAAAATAAATACCAGCTGTCATATAAATGAACTGTACCGCCGTTATCCATTTCAAATAAATACCAATTAATGCCAATAAAGAGAAAAGTCGAAGTCCCACTTCTTTAATGAAATTTCCAAAAACCGAGTGCATGTGCACCCGTAACCAGGCGTAAAAAATTTCAAAATAAGCCATACATAAACCTACAAAGGGAATCAACCAAATGTAGTCTTGAACGATTGGGTTTTTTTGGGTCACAAACCAAGTAATTTCGTCATAGAAAAACACTCCTAACAGCAGTAAAGGAATACTCAATACCAAGGGAAAAACAACCGTAAAGGATAAAAACTGATTTCGTTCCGCTTCGGTTCGGCACTGCGAGTAAAATTTGACCATTGTATTTTGCATCCCTATAGCAAACAACGGCATAATGACATTGGCACAAGATAAAATATAATTGGATAGACCATAATAGGTTTTTCCCAAAATTGGAGGAAATAAGAACAAAGTACTTATACCGCCAATACCAAAACCTATGTACGTTATAATTGTATTTTTTAGTGATTGATTTAAAACAATGCCCATTAATTGGAAGTTAGAAGTTAGAAATTAGAAGTTAGAAGTGTAGCTAATTCTTTGGTTAAACTTTTTCTGGAATATTTTTGCAAACCTACGGCATGAGATTGTAACTTGCCTTCTAAAAATTGCTGATAATACGACAAAATTGTAGCCTTTAACTCCTGCTTTTTATCGTACTCAAAAAACACCCCTGTATTGGTACTAGTGATAATCTCGGCAAAATCAGAGTCGTTGGGACCAATGGCAAGTATAGGTCTACCAGAAACCATATATTCAAAAAGTTTCCCTGGGATGATGCTTTTGGTTTCTTCGGAGTCAATTTCGATAAGCAATAACACTTGTGATTTACGTTGATGCGCCACGGCTTCCTGATGCGATACATAACCTAAATTATTCAAATAGTCATCCAATTGATATTGCGCAATAGTATTTAAAACTTCTTGACTAATGGCTCCTATCAATTTTATCTCCAAATGCTTTTTGAAGTCTGGTACTTCGGCTATTAATTCCACCAAACTCTCCCAAAGAATCATTGGATTACGCGCCGATAGAAAAGAACCTATGTGCGCCAAAGTAAATTTAGCATCTAAGGTTTGTGGCGCAACATTTTCGGTATCATAGCCGTTGGTAATCACTTTAATGGGTTTTGAAGTGATGGCTTGAAACTCCGTTTTAGTTGTTTTGCTCGTTACAATAATCGTATCGGCTGCATTGAGCACTTGGTGTTCTAATGTTTTATGTTTATTGGCGGCATAAGCAGACAAACGCAAGGCTTTGTGATAACCTATCGTTGTCCAAGGATCTCGGAAATCGGCAATCCATTGGAACTTTACTTTTTTCTGCAACTTTAGTCCAATCAAATGCAAACTGTGCGGTGGACCAGAAGTAACGATAGTGTCAATATCATTTTCAGTAATGTATTTCTCTAAAAAAGCAACAGAGGGTTTCACCCAATACACCCGAGCATCAGGTATGAACAAATTACCACGTATCCACAATAAAAACGCTTCTAAAAAAGATTGTTTTTTTTGATTGGGAATAATTCCTGAGCTAATTTTTTTGGTTTTATTCTTGGAAAAAAAAGAAGCCAATTGGTAGGGTTCAAATATGCTTTTTTTCAAAATAATGGCTTGGTCAGACACTTCTTTTTCTAAATGCGCATCTACAATAGGGTACGTTGGATTTTCTGGCACGTACACTATGGGTTGAATCCCAAAATCGGGTAAATATTTCACAAACTTTAGCCAACGTTGCACCCCTGGCCCTCCGGCTGGCGGCCAATAATAGGTGATGATTAAAATTTTTTTGGAGTCAGTATTCAAAAGTTATGTATTTGAGTTTTTATTGATTTTTTCTAATTCTTCAATGTCTAAAAGATCTTTTGGACGATTGGCCGCTTTTTTAGCTTTAATTAAATTCTCATAATCAATAAAATAAACAGGGACCTCACTGATTTCCGCGATATAGGCTTTCTCTAAAAGTTGGTCAAAAGATATATTTTCTAATCCTTTAACAGAAGTCATTATATCCAATCTTAAATTAAAATTTAAAGTAATATCTGTCCAGCTTGGGATAAATTGCATTGTATTGATATTTTCAAAATTACCTAAACCTAAATCCAATAGAGCTAATCGTAAATTTTCTCTATTTTCAAGGGTATCCTCTATAAAAATATCAATATCTCCAGTATTTCTACCAAATCCATATATGCTAACAGCAAAACCACCTATAGTCAAATATTTTACTTGATGTATGGAAAAATATTTCCAAATTTCTATGATTTGACTATGCATTGATTATCTAGTAATTTTTTTGGCTGTTTTCAAAATATACGAAATCTCGATAATAGCCATTAGTTTTTCAAAACGTTGCTGTGGCGACATTTTTTTTATTTCCTTAATATACCGCTCTTCCATTGTAGATGGATGAGCATGATGTAATCTGGACGCTTCCATTTTAATAAATTAAGTTCCACAAAATTACAAATAATTACTTTACCTCATTCGTAACTTTCTTTCGCTCGACATATATCCCTCCTACCAAAAGCAATAGGATTCCAATAGAACTAACCAAGGCAATAGTACTTCCGGTTTGCACTACTTGTGGTTCAAATTTGAATTCCACTTTGTGTTTACCCGCTGGAATTTCAATAGCTCTCAAAACATAATCTGCTCTGTAAATTGGCGTTTCTTTACCATCAATATAGGCTTTCCAACCTTTGGCATAATACATTTCAGAAAACAGTGCTAAACCAGCGTTAGCGTTACTTGAAGTATACGTTAAATGATTCGGTTTATAGGCTTCTAAAGTAATTACCGCTGAACTATCTTTTACAAAGCTTTTATTTTGAATGGTAAACTCTTTTGTGTTAACAATAGCGACATTTTTAGAATCCAATTGATCCAAAGCTTTCATTTCTTCATCGGCAGAAGCCACAGCTTTTATTTGATTTACAAACCAAGCATTGCCATTGGCATTTGGATTTACCGTTGGAAATTCTTTGCCTTCTTTGTCCGTTTGAATGATGTATTTTACATTTAAAAAATCCAGCACTTCGATATTGTTTTTGGCAATTTGATAATCGAACAACTGTTGGATTCTTCTGGGTTTGGCGGCATGATACCCCCCTAAAGACTTATGAAAATAGGAAGCTCTGGCACTCGAAAAATTACCATTGACTTCAAACACACGATAATTGGATTGATCCTGTAATATTTGTCTATCGGCAGGTGTTTCTTGAAAAGGCACCGCCACTTCGCGTCCGCTAATGAAATCGTCCGCAGCTACGTATTTTTTATCTACAAAAAACAAATCGAATACCATGAGTACGCCAATAGCAATGATCACTGTTTTTTCGGCTAAACGTTTTTGTGTGTATGCCCACAAGAGCAAGGCTACCAAAATGATAAAAAATCCAGAACGAACAATATCGGCCGTGTACAAGGTTTGTCGATCCGCTTTTAAGGCGTCTACGAAACCGGGGCCGTAATTTTGTAAAAACATTCCATCGCTACTTCCTGCAAAACTCCAGGCACCTTTGCTTAAGAATAAAATCAAAAGAATACCTAAACTCAGTACGGAAGTTTGGATCAAACCTTTGGTCTGAGCTGTTTTTTCTAACTTGAAAAACGATTGTAATCCCATTATGGCCAACACCGGGAAGCAAAGCTCCAACACTACTTGTATAGAAGAAACCGCTCTAAATTTATCGTACAAAGGCAGATAATCAATACAAAAATCGGTAAGTAAACTAAAATTTTTACCCCAAGATAACACCAAGGCCATCATGGCTCCACCAAAAAAGACGTATTTTATTTTTCTATCATCGACAAATAAGGCCAAAATGGCTAGGAAAAACACCACAATTCCGATATAGGCCGGCGCCGCCACTATAGGTTGATCTCCCCAATAGGTGGGCATTCCTTTGACAAACTCTGCTGCTTGTCCTTCAGGTACCCCTTGCCCTATCATGAATTCGTACATTTGGCTGTCTTTGCCTAAAGCCTCGCTATTGGAGCCTCCAAATAATCTTGGAGCCATCAAATTGAAACTTTCCATAATACCATAACTGTATTCGGTTATGTATTCTCGAGACAAGGCACTATTTCCCGTTTTAGGAGACCCATCGGGATTGAACGTCAATTCGTTTTTTCCTCGGGTACTAAAGGCAGCATACTCGGAGGTAGCTAATAAATTGGTTGCATTGGCTCCTATTGCCAATATCCCAGCAATGGCAAGTATCCCCATACTTTTGGCTAACTCTTGATATTGCTTTTCTTTGATGGCTTGATATACATAATAGCCTACCAAAACCAACAAAAACAACAACAAATAATACGTCATTTGAAAGTGATTGGCATTGATCTCAAGTGCCGTAGCGAACAAAGTCACTAATCCACCCAAAATGTATTTTCGTTGAAAAACCAACACAAACCCTGCCACTACCAAGGGCATATACCCAATGGCATGAGCCTTGGCATTGTGCCCCACGCCTAGTATAATTATCAAATAGGTTGAAAATCCAAAGGCAATAGCGCCAAAAAATGCTTTTAGCGGATCGATTCTGAAAACCAGTAAAAGGCCATAAAACCCTAAAAAGTATAAGAATAGATAATCGGCTGGGCGTGGTAAAAATCGGATAGCATCGTCTAGTGCCCCAATGTAATCATGTGGATACTTGGCTCCCAGCTGATACGTTGGCATTCCTCCAAAAGCCGAATTGGTCCAATAGGGCTCTTGGTCTTCCATGGCTCTGAAATCGTTTTGTTCTTTGGCCATGCCTGTATATTGCGCAATATCAGACTGGAAAATTTGTTTGCCTTGAAGTACTGGATAAAAATAGATTAATGAAATCAGTACAAAACCTAGAATTGCTAAAGCGTGGGGATAGAATTTATTTAGAACTTTCAATGGAAATAAATTTGGATTAGATTAAAAATAGTGCTTAGGCCACAAATTTAATCTATTTCTTCGTAATCCACATATTCTCCCACTTTTTTGGTTTCTTTTGGGTTTTTGGAACGAGCAGTATCAATGATAATCTCGTCTTGATTGGAATAGTGGGTGCTATTTTGAGTGTACTGATGCTGACTATATTGCTGTTGTTGATGGAAATTTTCTTCCGCTTTTTGCACCACCTTTTTGACCAAAAGCGGTAGCAATAGTTTGGCTAAAAATTTAAAAACATAATAGAACATAATCATGTAAAATAATGTTTTTATAAATCCATTAAATGAAGCTGTTTGCATAAAGAAAATTTTTTTCAAAATTAGTAAATCTAAAATTGAATTGTAAAGTCAAATTCTTAAATAAATAATAAAATAATGTACATTTGATACCGTTAGTACATCAGACTCTTAAAACCATTAAATTATGAAAACCCATTTTTTAGCATTTTTCATCGTTTTTTCCTTTCTCCCTTTTCTTACTTATGCGCAATACACCGACCAAATCAACTCCAATCGTCCAGGCGAAACCATGTCGGCTTATGGAGTAGGAAAAAATGTGATACAAATTGAAACTGGCGTTTATGGTATTACTTCCAAACATAGTCTACTAGATTATGAAGTAAAAGGCTTTGGTCTTGATGCCACACTACGATGGGGAGCTTTTTTAGAAAATTTAGAAATTGTCGCCGATATTCAATATCAGAATGACGAATATGTGACCGATTTGAGTACTACCAATAGAGCCAACTTCAGACAAACTATTGCTGGTGCTAAATATCTCATCTACGATCCTTTCAAAAACTATGAAAAGAAAGTCAATTTATACAGCTGGAAAGCCAATCAGCGATTCAATTGGAGACAATTTGTGCCCGCTGTATCCGTGTTTGCTGGTGCCAATTTTGTATTTGACGGCAATCCCTATGCTTTTTCACTTGAATCGAGTATTTCGCCCAAAGCCATGATCATCACTCAAAATCATTTTGGAGACGGTCGTTGGGTGCTAGTTGGTAACTTTATAGCCGATTACATTGGAACTGATTATCCTAGTTATGGCTACATTTTGACCTTAACTCGCGGATTTAGCAAAAAGTGGTCAGGCTTTATTGAAAACCAAGGCTACAAAAGTGATTTTTATAGCGATGCTATTGTACGTGGAGGACTGGCTTATTTACTAAACAATAACTTCCAAATCGACGCTTCAGTAAGTACTACTTTCAAAGACACTCCGTCCTTTGTGTATGGAGGATTTGGAATTTCTTGGCGATATGATGGATTTTATCAAAAAAACTTAGCGAATCAAATCAAGAAAGGTAAAGTTAAATTAAATTAAGACCTCAATGTAAGAAGCCCAAGAAAGGGCTTTTTTTATGACCTAAAGTTGGTTATATTCGCACTCCTACTTATAGCATCACATGATATGATTACACTACACGAAGCCAAGACGAAAAAAGAAATTATTGAATTCATCAAGTTTCCTTTTTCACTCTATAAAGACAATCCGTATTGGGTCCCCCCGTTAATAGCCGATGAATTGGAAAGTTTTGACAAAACCAAAAATCCTGCTTTTGAACATGCCGAGGCGTATTTTTATGTAGCCAAACGCAACAATGAAATCGTAGGACGTGTGGCCGCCATCATCAATTGGCAAGAAGTGCGCCAACAAGGTAAAAAGAAAACACGTTTTGGCTGGTTTGATGTCATCGATGATATCGAGGTTACCAAAGCCTTATTGAAAAAGGTAACCGAATTGGGTCGTCAACATCAAATGGACCATATCGAAGGCCCTATTGGTTTTTCGAATTTGGACAAAGTAGGCTTATTAACAAAAGGCTATGATCAAATGGGTACCATGATTACTTGGTACAACCATCCGTATTATGTTTCCCATTTGGAACAATTGGGTTTTACTGTTGAAAAACAATACATCGAAAGTCTTTTCCCGTTTTCGAATGTGAAACCAGAACATTTCATGAAAGCTTCAGAATTGATCAAGAAAAGATATCAATTGCGCACGCTTAACTTCACCAAAACCAAAGACATTATGCCCTATGTGGATAAAATGTTCGATTTGTTTAATACTACTTATGCCAAATTAGCTTCATTTGTGGCTATTTCGGAAGTACAAAAGGCCTATTTCAAGAAAAAGTACCTCAATTTTATCAATCCAGAATACATTAAGTTTGTAGTAGACAAAGACAATCAATTGATCGCATTTAGCATAGTGATGCCCAACTTTGCTCCTGCGTTGCAAAAAGCCAAAGGAAAGTTATTCCCATTTGGATTTTGGCATTTATTACAAGCAAGAAAGCACAGCAAAGAAGTGGCTTTTTACCTCATCGGTATAGCCCCCGAATACCAAAACAAAGGCGTTACCGCTTTGATCTTTGAAGAGTACTACAAGACTTTTTCCGAAAAAGGCATCGAAACTTGTATTCGCACCCCTGAATTACTAGAAAACAATGCCATTCATCTGCTTTGGAAAAACTTTGATCCCGTGATTCATTGCGAGCGAAAAACATATAGTAGAAAGTTAGATAGTAGAAAGTTAGATAGTAGACGTTAGAAAGTAGACGTTAGAAAGTAGACGTTAGAAAGTAGAAGTTAGAAAATAGAAGTTAGAAAATAGAAGTTAGAAAATAGAAGTTAGAAAGTAGCAATTAGAAAGTAGCAATTAGAAAGTAGAAATTTGAAAGTAGAAATTTGAAAGTAGAAGATATAGCACAATGTGTGATATCTTTATACTTTTTTATCAAGTAACTTTTAGGTTATGCTTGACATACTAGAATATTTCGCTCTATAATTTATTATATAAATACTATATGATTTAAACCTAGTTTCAATATTTGAAATCTGGGTTAAACTTTGAATTGTGCAAACAAACTTTGATAATTTGGATTATTACCATCCATTTTTTTTAGCAATACTACGGTTTCTTGAGCTTTATCCATGGCATTCGATTGCATATATACAAACGCTAGCGCATAGTACAATTCAGAAGCATAGGGAGTTATTGTAATCCCTTTAGCAATAACACGTTGGGCTTCTTCTATTTTTTGGGACTGCAATAACAACAAGCTGTAATTGTAGTAAAGCTTTGGATTTTTAGACCCCAAAAGCACTGCTTTATCAAATGCAGCTACAGCGGCTTTGGGTTGTTTCATTTCACTATACAATAATCCTAAATTATAAAAGACTCGTTCATTTTTCGGGTCATTTTTAGCGGCCTTTACCAAGGAAGCTAAGGCCTGATTATTATTCCCTTGCGCATTATAAACAGCCGACAAATTGAGCCAAGCATAATTCATTTGGTCATCTTTTTTGAGTCCTTTGAGATAGTAAATTTTTGCTTTTTCTAATTCATTTGTTTTCATATAATAATCCGCAAGCAAGACATTCCCCGCTGAAAAGTCGGTTTGATAATGTAAAAACTGTAGTAATTCGTTTTGAGCCGCTTTGAAATCACTTTGAAAAGTAGCAGGCAATGTGGCTAAGGGAATCGACACTACCAAATCAGCGGCGGCAATGCGCACCGCTCTCACCTTATCCTTTAGCAAGGGAAACACGTGAGGCATCCACTGTTCGGGTGGAAAACTTTGCAGACTTCTGATGGATCGATAGCGTACTTGAGCCTCCTGACTTTTCAAACAAAACAATAGGGCTGCTACACTTTTGGGGGTTTGTATGGAGGATAGGTAAAAAGCAGCCGTAGCCTTTATTATTTGGGGAACTTCCTTACCATAAATTAAGCGTAAAAGATGGGGCTCACTCATCTCATTTAAGGCGCTTCCGGGTATTAAATCTTCTGCGAAATGGTAGGCTCTTTTTTCTCCATACCATTGTACAACAGTCTTGGCTAATTCGGCATTAGTTTTGTTTTTATGACAATTAGAACAAGCGTTGGGAGTGCCATAGCGTTGGGATAAATCAGGTCTTGGCGCCTTGAAATTATGATCGTGTCTGAAATCATTTCCCATATAAAATCTGCCCGGCATGTGACAACTGACGCACTTTGCTCCTTCCCCATCCGTGGCATGAAAGGTGTGTTTTCGGGTATCATATTGAGAAGCAACATGGCATTTCGTACAGGTTTGATTTCCTTGTCGCTTTAGTTGCGTGGTATGAACGTCGTGACAGTCACTACATTTCACTCCTTTGTTATACATTTTACTTTGCAAAAATGAAGCATAAATATAATCCTCCTCTTTGATTTGACCATCTTCAAAATAATATTCTTTGTCGGGAATTTGCGGAATGTAATTATCCAACAATTCTGTACTTTCAATATGCGTAGGTGCGATTTCAGTGGCTCTAGCATGACAGGGAGCACACGTATTTATCTCTTCCTTTTGCGAAGAATTTTTGGCTAATTTTAGAAAACTCCCTTTCATTCGTTCTCCGCTTTGATAGGCGGCTCCTTTGATGTAGTCCAAATGGGACGCTCCTGGCCCATGACAGCTTTCACAACTTACATTGATGACATCAAAGGTAGTTTGATAGGAATCCGTAGCACTTGAATATTTTTTTTGAAGGTTCGTAGAATGACAAGTAGCACACATCGTATTCCAATTTTGTGAATTCCCCGTCCAATGCAACCAATCCTTAGAAGAAATTTTTTGACCTGGGTATTGATGAAACCATCTTTTTTTCTCCGTGTCCCAACTCACCCTCGGAACTTGCATTCGCCCACCAGGAAAAGCCACTAGGTATTGTTGTAATGGGGTAAAACCAAAAACATATTTGACTTCATAATCATGATTTTTACCATCTTCTCCCTCGGTGTTGATGAAAAATTTAGTGCCTTTTTTAAAGAAATGACTAGTTACACCATCAGCAGTAAATGTGCTATTATCAAAATCCCCTTTTACCGTTTCAGGAGTGGGCAATAACATGGATTTATAATGATGGGAAGTAGTCCATTGTTGGTGTGTAGCACGATGACAATCGATACATTTTGAATCCCCTACATAAGCCCCATGACTTGGCTTGATCACAAAACATTCCTCGTAATTTGAATTATAATTTGTATAGAAAATGTATCCCAAAAAAATGAATAGTATTATAAAAATAAATACTACATAGCGGTAGAAACGTTTCAAAATAATTAGCTTAAGAGTTAGGTATTAAAAAAACAGAGTGATTTTGCCGTCTAAAATGACCTATTTTTCAAGAGATACTAAAACGACAAATATTGATAAATTAATAGCTAAATGCAAATTTCTTATTTAAAAACCTTATCTGATTCAGCTACTGACCAAAAAAAATTTGTTATAAAATATCATTCATAATTGAATCGAATTACCAGCAACTCTGTTAAAACAAACATACTAAAATCCTTTTACTTTTTGAAGTTCTATTATCTCCTTACAATTATTCAAAAAAAATATTTGTTAATATGAAAATAGTTTTGTGGTAGAAATTCGCAAAAAATCAGCATAAAAAATATTTTTTTCGTTTTTTTTACCATATTAATTTATAATTAATAAAATTTTAACAGCACCCTTTACTTTTGATCCTTGAATAATAAGTAAACAAAATTATTGGGTAAACAAACCATAAAACGATAAATAATGAAATTAATACTTCCATTAGCCCTGTGTTTTTTTTTCTGCTTTGTATCTTTTGAAATACAAGCCCAAAACATACTATATCCTTGGCGTGCAACTACAGCGATTGTCAAAAGTGGAAATTCTTTCGAAATTTGGTACAATGCGGTTAATAATGAAAAGATAACTCAAATCAAGTTGAGGAGCTCTTTTAAAACGATCACACCTAAATATGTGATAAAAAAGGGCAATTGGATATTTGACTCCACTTCGCTCAACACCTACAATACTAAAATAAAAGTTATTGTTCCTAAAAACACACCAGCAGATCGCTATTCTATCATGGTACAAACAAACCAAGGAAGTGCTACCTCCAATAGTGGTGTAAAAATAATTAACGCATACAAAGATCACTATTACCTCCTTCATTTATCTGATATACATGCATTTCAAAATGGGTATCCGTACACCATGGCTAAACTAAATACCTTGATTGAAGTAGCCAATATAATTAACCCTGAAATCGTATTTAATACTGGTGATAATTTGTATCGTCCAAACGAAGAAAGGATGCAAATACTTTTTGAAGGCAATGCAACCAAAAATGAAAAAGGATTAGATGCACTTAATGCGGCCCAATTTACAACCGTTGGCAATCATGATACCGATTTTGATCATGTTCCTGAAAATGGTTTTTACAAAGAAAAGGCCAATTGGTGGAACCGTTGGTGGGGATTACAATGCCATCAGTTTTCCTACGGTCCGTCGAATTTTATGATCCTTAACAATGCATGGGTAGGATTTGACCCCAAAGACCAAATCAAAACCACAGTGCAATGGGCTAAAAAAAAGAAAAGATCCGATTTATGGGTAGTTGCTGCTCATATCAAAGACTCTGAATTACTGGATGTAGATCAACACATCCCACTTAACTTAGTATTAGTGGGTCATAATCATCATATCGCTCATGAAAATCCTCGCCTTTTCAATTCCAAAAAAATTGAATACATAGCAAATTCCCTTAGAGATCATGAATCGTTTAACTTATATGAAATACATAATAAAAAAAGAGAAATACAACCAGTAGGTAAACTCACTGCACAAGTCACCTTTGCTGACCTAGTTCCTAATGAAAAAAACGAAGTAAGCTACCAACCCAAAATAGCTCTTTCCTACGCCTTTCCTAATAATGGAACAGCTACTAGTAACACTGCTACCCTACTTAATAAATTGGATTTTCCAATTCAAGACGCTAGAGTTCGAATGATAATGCCCTTGGGGCATCAATACACCGTGAATCATGGAAAAATCACTCAAGCATTTGACGGTGATGCTTTTCACATTGTTGATATCGACCTAACACTCCCTCCTAACAGCAGTATAACTACTACCATTCAAATAAAATAACAAGTATCAAAAAATAAAATCTAGAATAGCATGAAAAATAACCAACTTATACTGTATTGTATCGTATTAGGGTTTTCATTTATAATGAATGCTCAAGAATTAGGAGCCACGTTTGCCTGGCACTATAAAGAAATGGAAGGAGGACACGACTATCAATACAATCAATCAATTGCAAAAAAAGGATTACCAACAGACAACACCCATTGGTCAACTACAACCGAATGGTGGGAAAACATGGCGGAAGAAATAGAATATTCCGGTTTAAACTATATAGCGCTACTAAGCAGAGGCAATCAACCAAATGCTCCCGATAGAGGGAACGGAAATCCAAAACATATTAGTAAAATGGTAGATGCTATGGATAAAAGAGGCATCAATTCATTTAAATTGGCCATTTTTGACGATTGCCCTAACTCATGGACAGGAAGCAAAAACTGGAACGAATCGGCAGGAACCTCTTATTCTATGACGCCAAAATTTGACTGCAGCGTAGTAGATAATTACAAATACATATGGGATTACAATTTAAAAGAGGCCATTGGCAAAATCCCTGATGAGCGACGTTACAAAATTGATGGACGCATGGTCATTTATTTTTGGTCTGTAAAAACCGTTTGGATGAGTAATATTCAAGGTAATCTAACCAAAATTTTAGAACACATTAAAACCAAATGTTTTGAAACCTATGGTATTTATCCCTATTTTATAATTGATAGAGATTGGCTTGATGTAGATACAACCTTACAAAACTCTACTTTGGTAGACGCTGTACACAACTGGTTTTCTGCTGGTGGAGGCACCTCTATGACCTTACAATCTTGGACCGATCTCAAAACCAACACACTAAAAAAAACAGGGGTATGTATTCCCGGATTTAGTGCCCCAGACGATATAGAAGGTCGTCCCTTTTTAGACCCCAGTATGGGCACAACAGCACCAAAAGATAATGGCGCACGACTCAAATACGGTTTAAACAACACTGTAAAATCAGGGGCACAAATAACTTTAGTAGAAGGTTTTACCGATGCTGCCGAATCAGCTGCACTTTGGAGAAGCTCTGACGAAGGACAATTTAAATATTATGACTACCCAAATCAACGACTCAACATCTTGAGGAGTTACAGCACTAATCCGTATCCGAATTTTCTAAAAATGGAAATAGAAGCTTGCGATTTTCATAAAGATGAAACGCCAGGCAATAGCGGTGGTGCCTTTTTGGATATAGGCGATTTGGATGTCGAAAAAAGTACTGATACCAAAGGCGGCTGGCAAGTGGTCAATACCCAAGCCAATGAATGGATGGAATGGCGAGAATTACCCTTACTTAAAGAAACCAAATTTCAAATTCGATATAAATCTACCGCTCCCGCTTCAATTCAAATTAGTGTTGATGGCATAGTATTACCAAGTACAGCATTACCAAATTCGAATGGGGCTTGGACTACTATTGATGCCGGCAATTATAACATTACTGCAAATAGCGTACACACTGTTCGTTTGACAATACTTTCAGGTTCACCCGACCTAAACTACCTCATCAGAAGCAATGCAAATACTACAGTCGTTCCTTTACAAAGTATAACCATCAGCCCTGAGTCCATAAAAATCGAACGTTTACAAACCCAATCTTTAAATAGCATTGCAACACCTGCAAATGCAACCAATACAGCTGTTACTTGGAGCAGTAGTGATACATCGGTAGCCACTGTTGATACAAATGGTTTAGTTACAGGAGTTAAAGAAGGAAACGCAATAATCACCGCTACTTCAATCGAAGGTCAAAAAACAGCATTAGCAACAGTAACTGTAACAGCATCATCAACCACCACCTTGCAAGCTGAGGACGCCACCTTTAAAGGTCCTATAGTAGCGACCAATCAACCCGGATACAATGGAACCGGTTTTTTAGATTTTACAAACAATGCGGGTGACACTATCAAATGGGTATACAATGCTAGCGAGGAAGGGGCTTATAATTTGAGTATTCGCTATGCTTTGCCAAACGGAGGCAGGCCGCTAGAATTAAAAATCAACAATACGATTATTGAACCTTCATTAAATTTTCCTGCCACAGGTACGTGGTCTACATGGAAATATTTAACAATTACTCAAAATTTAAAAATTGGTCAAAATGAAATCATGCTCTCTTCCATTGGTCAAAATGGCGGTAATATAGACGAGATCATGATTGCCAAAAACAATGCTTTAAATACTCAGGATTGGGATAAAATGGCTAACAATAAAACAATATTACTGTACCCAAACCCATACAAAGAAGGACCTCTAACTCTAGCGCTAAACGGTTTTGAATCGAATGAAATGCTCAACATTTCAATACACAACGCCTTAGGTAAAATGTGTTTTCAAACCCTACTCCCTTATGCTGAAACCATCCAATTGGAAGTATCAGGCCAGCTAAAAGAGACTTTATATTTTCTTACTATTGAATCTAATAAATCAAAAATTATAAAAAAAATACTTATGAAGTAACGACGTAAACCATAAAAATTACAAATACCACAACCTTAAAAATTAAATTATGAAAAAAAAACTAGTACCCATCGTTTTTGTTTGGCTTAGCTTACTGTTAAACTATAGTAAGGCGATATCCCAAGATATTGGAGCTACCTTTTGTTGGCAATACCAAGAAATTTATGGAGGACATCGGTCCTACGATTTCAACAAATCCATTGTCACAGACAATCTACCTACTTCCACTACACCCGAATGGGTAGGCATGACGCAATGGTGGGAAAACTTGGTTGAAGAGATTGATTATTCAGGTATCGATTTTGTTGCCATGCTAAGCAGAGGCAATCAACCCAATGCTCCAGATCGAGGTAATGGTAATCCTATTCATATTTCCAAAATGGTAAATGCGATGAATACAAGAGGTACCTCAAATTTTAAATTAGCGATTTTTGACGATTGTCCCAATTCTTGGACCGGAAGTAAAAACTGGGATGAATCAGGCGGAACAAACTACACTACTTCAATAAAATTTGATTGTAGCAATACGGCCAATTATAAGTACATCTGGGATTACAACCTCAGACAAGCGATAGCCGCAATTCCAGATGCAAAACGATATAAGATAAATGGACGAATGGTTATTTTCTTCTGGTCTGTAAAGCCCACTTGGATGTCAAACACACAAGGAAATCTCTCGAAAATCCTCACCCATATCCGAGCCAAATGTCAAGCCGAATTTGGTTTCACTCCCTATATTATAATCGATAAGGATTGGTTGCCCAACGATACTACTTTAAGCGCAACTACTGTTGATGCAGTCCACGGTTGGTTTTCAGTAGCCAATGGAATTTCTTATACTTTAGAGACTTGGAATGGGAATACAACTGGTGCCCTTTGTCCTGGTTTTGGTAAACCAACTGAAACAGCAAATTATCTTGAACCTAGTATGGGAACTACTGACAATGGTAAAAGATTAAAAACAGGCTTAACTGCTACGGTTGACGCAGGTGCAAGAGTCACATTAGTAGAAGGATTTACCGATGCGGCAGAAGCAGCTGCTTTATGGCGCAGTAATGACCCACAATATTACGATTATCCCAATCAAAGATTAAACATCTTAAGACGATATACCAATACTCCTTATCCCGCCGTTTTGAAAATGGAAGCCGAAGCCAGCGATTTTAATTTTGATACAACAGCTGGCAACTCTGGAGGCACCTTCTTAAAAGCAGGCAATTTGGATGTAGAAAAATGTAATGATACCTTTGGCGGTTGGAATGTTACTGATACCCAACCAACCGAATGGTTAGAATGGCGAGAAGTACCTTTACTAAAAAACACTAAATTTCAATTGCGCTACAAATCGTCTGCAAATGCCTCTATCAAATTTTCTGTAGATGGCGTAGATTTATCAGTAATTAATCTTCCCAACACCAATGGAATTTGGACTACCATCGATGCGGGTAATTATAATACTGCAAGCAATAGCTTACATACAGTAAGACTGACTATAGTTACAGGAACACCTGATATTAATTTCATCAATCGTGTAAATGGATTCATTGCCGTTACGAATGTAACGTTGACTCCTTCAATGACAACCATAGTTGACGGATCAACTCAACAACTTACAGCCACTATCACCCCAACCAACGCTACCAACAAAAACGTAACTTGGTCCTCAAGCAATACAACAGTAGCAACAGTAAATGCAACAGGACTTGTTACAGCTATAAACCCTGGAACAGCCACCATCACAGCTACTACACAAGACGGTGGTAAAACCGATACGTCTAGTATCACCGTATTTGCTGCTTCAAATCCCCCTAAAACGTTACAAGCGGAAACTGCTACTTTGAGTGGAACTACTATAGCAACCAACCAAACAGGGTATAACGGAACAGGGTTTGTTGATTTTGTAAATGACACTGGCGATTACATACAATGGTCGGTAACAGTTCCTAAAACAGACACCTACGAATTGCGTTTCCGATATGCATTACCTAACGGAGGACGACCTTTGGAAGTAAAAGTTAATGGAACTGTAAAAGTAGCCTCATTGGACTTCCCAGCTACAGGACTATGGAATACATGGCAAACCATTTCCATAGATCAAACTTTAAATACTGGTGCAAATACTATACGACTTACTTCAATAGGTAGTAACGGGGGTAACATTGATGAACTTGTAGTTATCCCTTATCTAGATGATTGTGATGCTACAAGCAGTTGGTCTACCGCTTCAACGAACACCTTGACTAACAACACTACAAATAAAAAACAAGGTGCAGGTTGTTTACAAATGACTGGAAGTGCTACTGAAGAATTCAAAACTGTTTTTACCCCTGCCTTCAATTCTGGTCTCACTTCAAGCAATGGCGTACTTACCTTTTGGTATTTTGTGTCAGATGTCACCAAATCTGGAACGGTTAGAGTAGAATTAGGCAGTGGCGGTATGGCAGATAGCGATGAATACAGCTGGCCACTTAGTGGATTGATAAATGGCTGGAACAAAATCAGTCTTAAACTCAGCGAGGCAACCGTAGTAGGCACTCCAAATCTAAACGCTATAAACTGGTTCCGCTTATACAATCCCAAAACAGCTAGTATAACCACCAGAATTGATGCGCTTCAAATTATAACCACTACTGTTGAAAATTCTCAAAAAAATGTGAGCGCAAAAAACAAAAACGTAACTAATGCTACTCCAACCCAAGATCCTTCCTTCGGTATATACCCCAACCCGTATCAAAGCGGTCTGCTTACTATTAAGCTAGGTAACTTTGACATCACTAAGGACACCCAAGTAAGAATTACCAATAGCTTAGGTCAAGTAGTCTTCGAAACTTTATCAGTGGGACAAAATGAAGTAGTGATTCCACTCCCTAATCATTTAGCAAAAGGATTATATTTTGTAACCGCTACTAATGAAAACAAACAAAATGTTCAGAAATTACTAGTAGAATAATTTTTAGCCAAACCCATACGAATACAAAGACCTTAAGTGGAACTGTTGCAGTATGGGTTTTTTATTTTATTTAAAGGATAGAATGACAGATCCCGAAATTCAGATATTAATAAACACAAATTGTATATTAAAATTATCTACATCTAATTTTCTTCAGCATAATTATATCTCATAGTAGCATCAATTGAATTTAGTACCTCTTCAAAAGCACAAACTAACATTCTAAAAAAATTGGAATAAATTCAGAAAACAAAAGTAATTGCTCATGGCTGATAATTTTCAGAAATAGGCAGCAAACGTTTTTTCTTTAATTAAAAATAGCTCATTAACTCATATTTTATTTGAAAATTAAGAGTTGCTTCAAAGTCTAATAGCAATTTTGAGTTAAGCAGAAAACAAACCTATGCTCATCGCCATATTCACAAAAAGTACCATCAATATTTAGCAATAGTATCGTTTTTAAAGTAAAAAAATCAAGTTGTCATAAATTAAAAACTATTAAGGCAAAATTATGAATCACGTTAAGTATTAATTAAGCCTTTATTAATAGTGACTCAATACATTTGAAACCTATTTGAATTAGACCATGACTGACTTTTTCTTAAAAAACATCAAATCCTTTTTTTTCATAAAGCAAGCCAATCGTTTGTTTGGCATCCTGCTCTTTTGCTTTTATCCTTATTTAGGAACAGCTCAAAAAATCAAAATTATCGTATTTGGGGATTCTCAAAAAATAGTCAATGAATCACCTGTAGACTATTTAAACGGCATGCAACAATTACTGACCGATCCACAAACTGATGATGCAGATTTCATCCTTCAAATGGGCGACCTAGTGGAAGACAATCAAGTAGAAAATTGGAAAATCGTTCAACAAGCTTGGCAAAGATTAGATGAAAAAATACCCTATGTCTTGAACCTTGGCAATAATGATGTATTTAGAGACCCAAAGGCAAAAAACTTCAATACATTTTTCCCTCTAAAAAAATACAAAAAATGGAAATCCTTTGTCGGTCATCATACCCATCACAACAATGTAGCGCATCGTTTTTTTAAATCAGGAAGCAAATGGTTAGTGATATCGTTACAATACGGCGCGGATAACAAAACCGTTCTTTGGGCTGAAAAATGGATAAAAAAAAGCGCAACAGAACACGTGATTTTAATTTCACATGATGCCAATAGCAGTTCCAAAATCACACAACTCGGTTTAAAATACCCCAATGTAATAGCCGTATTAGCTGGACATACAGCCCGTTCTGGACCAACAGTTTTAATCAAGACAAATGGGAAACCTTTATTGTATTTAAAAACCTGCTTCCACGATAAAAAATTAGATCTCTATGGCTGCCATGTTTACTTCGATATTGAAAAAGGGACGATTTCTGGAAAATACTATGCTTCAAATTATCAAAAATTTTGGGACAATGACTCCAATATAGCCAAAAACCATCCCAAAAGACCTATTGAAACAGAATGGTCATTTTCAGGTTTTAAATGACAATGAATACAAGACGTTAATTTCTCAATACTCAATAACAACTATAACCTATTGAATAACCTAAAACCAATATAAAATATGAAAAGATACCTTTACTTAATGATACTAAGTTTTTGGAGTGCTATCTCCTTTTGGGGATACGGACAAAATATTGTATATCCTTGGAGAGCCACCACAGCCATCGTAAAAGGGGGCGAAAATTTTGAAATTTGGCTCAATGCACTTCCGGATCAAACGGTAGAAAACGTACTATTGAAAGCCCAATTTCAAAATAGCAATACAACCTTTGCCATCGAAAAAGGAAATTGGATTTATGATAACATGTCAGGTAAAAGCTATAATACTAAAATAGTAGTTACCGTACCTACTTCTACTCCAGCCGATCGATACGATATAGTACTTGCCACTTCAAAAGGAGAGGTAATTTCTTATGGAGGCGTAAAAGTGGTGAAAAATTTTCTGAACGAGTATTATGTCATGCATCTCTCGGATGGTCATTTGTATCAAAACGGATACAATACCGATGTTTTGTTAAAAAGAAAATCAGCCATGTTAGACATCGCAAACATTATGGATGTTCAAGTACTTATTGAAACTGGCGATAACATGTACAATGTTAGAAATCATCCTGAAAGAGAAGAGTATTATTTTTTAGGCAATGCCACACTCAATACCAAAGGGATGTCCAAAACAACGGCCGCTACTTTCATAATACCAGGAGATCATGAAGGCCTAAATGCCAACGACTTTGCTCAAGGTACCGCACTTCAAAACGCCACTTTTGTTAACGATTATTATGGCTTACAAAACTTTAACTTTCAATATGGAAATGGTCGTTTTATGTTGCTCAACAATGCTTGGGTGGTATCTGAAACCAATGCAGGGGAACATCAATACCAAATCGACAAGGCTATCGATTGGCTAAAAACAATTGGAAAGGGGGGTAATTTTCATTTAACCGCAGGACATGCCTACAACAAAATGCATCATAACATCGATGCATTCCAAAAACTTAGTGTGGTACTTGCAGGAGATAAACATAACATCTTTTCGAGCAATCCTTATCCATTTGCCCCCTCTAGCCCCTCTATTGCATATATAGCAGCCGCCATCAGAGACCATTTTGCTTTTAATTTATTCAAAGTAAACAATACAAATGGGACTTTTACCACCCCTTCCGGTACCAATGCATCAAACAATGTCTTATTTAGCGGAAGTAAAGATACCCCTGATACTTGGGTATCTAATTTAACCTTGACTTTTTCTGCCAACAATGATGGAAGTGTAGACACTAACAAAGCGACTTTGATAAATCGTTTTAATTTCCCTATAACCAATGCCAAAATTCGTTTTGTAGTCCCTAAAGGAAAAACGTATAGCGCCACTAATGGCCAAATTGATCAAGAATTTGATGGCACCCAATTTCATATCATAGACGTTGTTAAAGATCTTGAACCCAATAGTACCACCGAAGTATACATTGCACCTGGACAAGGCATAGATTTATGTCCCAACGATCCAAACAAGTCCGCTCCAGGCGCTTGTGGCTGTGGTATACCTGAAGGAACATGCACAATCCCAGTGACCGATGTAGCAATCAATCCAAGTAATTATACTATACATTTGAACGTCACTAAACAATTACTCACTACAATTGCACCTAGCAACGCCACCAATCAAGCACTTATATGGACCTCTTCCAACCCAGCAGTTGCTAGTGTTAGTAACCAAGGTTTAGTAACTGGACTAAGTGGCGGGACCGTAACTATAGAAGCTGCAACAACCGATGGTGCAAAAAAAGCAACTAGCACTATTACTGTTATCCCTAACAATACAGTGTATCAAGCTGAAGATGCAGAATACAAAGGACCTGTGTCTGTTACCAACCAACTAGACTATCATGGCTCTGGATTTTTGGACTATACTAATGCGTCAAACGACTATATCAAATGGACAGTATATGCTCCCTCTGAAGGGAATTACGACATCATTTTTAGATATGCTGCAAGTAGCATTAGACCCTTAAAACTAACGTTAAATGGTGTTGACATTCAACCTTCCATATCTTTTCCTTCCACAGGAAGCTTTGCCGTATGGAGCACTTACACCCTCAGCCTACCTTTAATGGCTGGCAACAATACGATTCAATTAACAGCTACAGGATCAAGCGGAGGAAACTTTGATGAATTAATTCTATCCAAAACATTAAATACCAATAAATTCATCAACCATAAAGACAGCCGAAGTGTGGTGATTTATCCAAATCCGGCGCATCACTCCAAAGTAACTATCGAAATTGAAGGATTCGAAAACGATAAAAACACTAGAGTGCAAGTATTTACTTTAAATGGTAAAATCATGCTCGATCAAACGCTTAAGCATCAAACAAAATTAGAACTCCCTACCGCAGATAAATGGGACGAAGGAGTCTATCTGATTACTATCAAGTCTGAAATGGCACACATTATCAAAAAATTAATAATCCATCATTAATACAAATTATGAATTGTAAATACAACGAAATAATTATATATTGTCAGAAACTACAACGTTTTCATAAACAAGTAACGATCAATACTTTCAAGTAAAAATTCAATAAAAAAAGGAAAATTGCTATTAGTCAACACTTCCAATTACAAGAAAAAAGCATCTAAAATGAAAAAAAAAGGTATAACCCTCGTACTATTTTTAATAATTAGCGTAAAAAGCGTACTGTTAGGGCAATCAAAAGCGCTACATCACTCCTTTTCAGAAACCCAGATTCCTCTCAATGTCATAGGTCGAGGAACCTGCCTTATAAAAGATGGGAGTTTAATTTCCAAAGATGCCTATGCCGTTTTTGGCAATAATACTTGGAAAAATTACAGCATAGAATTCAAAGCAAGGGCTCCAAAAAGCGAAGAACAAGTCCAAATTTGGGCAGGATTTAGAGCCAACAACCGCAACGATAGATATGTAGTAGGGCTTCGAGGAGGCCATCAAAATTCGCTCTATTTAAGTCGGATGGGATATATGGGCACCGATGAATTTCTAGGCTTAGCTCCTTTAAATTTCGAACCAAAGCCTGGTATTTGGTACACTATAAAAATAGAAGTCTGCGGGAATCGTTTTCGAGTATTCTTAAACGATGACCTCATACCAGCGCTTGATGTTGTTGACAAAAACAGTGCGCTTTGTCCAACGGGTGGCATTACCTTGGGAGGCAGCTGGATTACTACTGAATTTGATGATGTAACCATTACACCTTTAAGTGAAACTCATCTAGACCAAGTAGCATTTCAAGACAAGGCTAAAGCCATTCCCAAAGAACAAAAAGAAAAACAACGGGTAAGCGAAAGAAACACCTACAAAGCAATTAAGGTAGGGGAACTGCATCCTGATCGTACCGAAATCAGCATGGAGGGACAATGGTTATTCATGCCCGAACAAGAATTAAATGACAGCAAAGAAGGAGCCAATACGGTTGTAAATGATGAAAATTGGCACGTGATGACCGTTCCTAATTTCTGGAATCCCACCCGCATTTGGCTACATGGCGAATCCTTTGAAGGACATCCAAAAGGGGTTTCCGACGTGTATTTTCAAAAAGAAACCGATCGTTGTAAAAATTATACCTTTGATTACACGACCACTAAAGTAGCTTGGTACAGGCAATGGATTGAACTACCGAATACCATCACTTCCAAACATTGCACCTTAGAGTTTGATGCCGTATCCAAAATTGCCGAAGTATATATAAACGGACAATTAGCAGGCTCTCACATCGGGATGTTTGGCAATTTCTCTGTGGATGCCAGTACGCTTTTACAACCTGGTAAAAATCTTATCGCTGTGAGAGTGGTTCGCGATTTCCTGACCAATATCGAAAATGGTGAAAAAATTGTAGATGTAGCAGTTACAGTCCCTGTGACCAATAATATGTTGAAAGATATTGCTCACGGATTTTACAAAGAAGATCCAGCCGGAATTTGGCAACCTGTTAAACTAGTTTGTACCAATGCGCTGAAAATCGAAGACGTTTTCATTCAACCAACCCTCGCTGGAGGCACTTTTGAAGTGACCCTGAAAAACTATGGAAACCGTACTTCGAATTTCGCATTACAAACCACCATCAACGATAAAGAAACGGGGGGCAATTTACATTCGGCTACTCCCCTTCCCAACCTCACACTTAAAGCCGGAGAAGAACGCAAATTTTCTTTTACTATAGACCAACTCAAACCTAGACTTTGGACTCCTAATCATCCTAATTTATATGATTTTACATTCAAAATTGTTAGTAAAAATCAAATCGTAGACACCCAAAATATAGTCTCTGGTTTCCGAACTTTTGAAGCCAAAAAAGGCCATTTTTTTCTAAATGGCAAGCAATATTGGTTAAGAGGTGCAAATCATACGCCTTTTGCTTTAGCGGCTAACGATGCGCAATTAGCTACTTCTTTCGCCCAATTAATGAAAGCGGCCAATATCGATGTTACCAGAACGCATACGGCTCCTTACAACGAATTGTGGATGAATGCCATGGATACTAACGGTATTGGGGTCAGTTATGAAGGCACTTGGCCTTGGTTGATGATCAAAAACTCTATGCCCGATCAAAAGCTAATAGACATGTGGGCTGATGAATTCATTGGTTTGGTAAAAAAATACCGAAATCACCCGTCAATACTGATTTGGACTGTAAACAATGAAATGAAATTTTATGACAACGAACCTGATTTTGAAAAAGCCAAAATCAAAATGAAAATCATTTCTGATGTCGTAAAAAGAATGCGAGCTATCGATCCTTCACGTCCCATCAGTTTTGATTCGAATTACAAACGCAACGAGAAAAAATTTGGTAAAGAATTCTTTACTACTATCGATGATGGCGATATTGATGATGACCACAAATACATCAATTGGTATGATTATTCCATTTTCAAACAATTCAAAGGCGAATTTCAAAAAAACGCCTACAACGAAGGTAGACCTTTGATCAGCCAAGAAATGTCAACAGGATATCCAAATGCAGAAACAGGTCACGCCACTCGCTTTTACAATTTAGTACATCAAAATCCACAAAGTTTAATTGGATACCAATCCTATGAATTTGGCAATCCACAAGCCTTTTTGAATGTAAATGCCTTTATTACAGGCGAACTTGCGGAAGCGTTACGAAGAAGCAATGACAAAGCCTCTGGTATTTTACATTTTGCTTTGTTGACTTGGTTTAGAAATGTCTATGATGCACAAAAAATTGAGCCTTATCCAACCTATTATGCCATGAAACGAGCCTTGCAACAAGTGTTAGTCAGCGCAGAACTTTGGGGGAGAAATTTTTATGCCGGGAATAAAATCCCTACTAAAATTTGTGTAGTCAATGACCTTGAAAACGGAAGACCCCTGCAAGAATCAACACTACAATGGACTATTGAAACAAAGAATGGTGAAAAAATAGCGGGTGGCCAAGCAAAAATTCCTGCTGTAGCCCCTGCGACCCGACAGTGGATTTCCCCGGAAGTGGTGCTTCCCGAAATCCTTCCTTTCCCAAAAGGGGTAGTGGTACTGAAACTTAAATTACTAGAAAATGGAATCCCCATTTCTGAAAACGAATACGAACTAAACGTAGCAAGCCAATCATGGGCCGCATCAAGCATCGCATCGACCAAAAAAATTGCTTTGTTAGATTTTAATGGCATCAAAACTACACTCGATTTCTTACACATTCCACATAAATTGTATTCCAACATTACCGCCTTACAACAAGCTAAAGCTGATCTTTACATCATTTCAGGCTTAGAACTTAATAAAAATTGTAACGAATTGGATTTGCAATGGCTACGCCAAAAATTTAATAATGGAGCCAAAATTTTACTCTTAAAATCACCCGAAGCTACTATGAAACTATTCCCAGAATACATTACCGGATGGATTGTACCCACGGAAGGTGATATTGTAAATCTTGAAATACCCGAATCAAAAGTATTTGATGAAATTGGCCTTTTTGACGTGCGTTACTTTAATAACAATAAAAATGAATTGCCAACTGTTTGCAATGCGGCATTCAAAATAAACCGAAGCCCCGAAGTTCTAGAACTAGCCAATCAAACCAAAATTCACGGTTACATCAATGGCGACATGCTGGAACGATCTAATTATGTGAAAACCATTAAAGGATTTCCGCTAGTAAAAATCAATAAAGGTGGTCAAGCCATTCTTTCCGCAATGCATCATGATAAATCCGAAACAGACCCTATTGCAGGCCGCTTGTTGGCTAATATGATACAAGATTTACTCCAATAAATTGCCTAATTCAAGTCAAACATGAAACGAGTAAAAAAGAGTCCATTCATTTTCTTAACACTAGTCGGTTGTTGCTTTACCAACCTACTTTGGGCACAAGAAGAATACAAAGACCCCAAGAACAAAAAAGGAACAGAGGTGTTTGAAGGAGGAGCGTCCTACCAAGTCAACCATTATCCACAAAAAACATTTTCAAAAACACCTAAAAACATCATTCTAATGATTGGAGATGGGATGGGCTTAGCGCAAATATTCAGCGGAATGACGGCTAATGGAGGACATCTTTTTTTGGAAAATTTCAAAAATATAGGGTTTTCAAAAACTACCTCTGCTTCAAATTACACTACCGATTCCGCGGCAGGGGCTACTGCCTTATCCACAGGAGTTAAAACTTTTAATGGCGCTATTGGGGTGGACAATCAAAAACAACCGCTATCCCATATCCTAGAAAAAGCGATCAAAAAAGGACTCAAAACGGGTTTAGTCGCCACTTCATCCATTACCCACGCCACGCCCGGAGCATTCATTGCGCATGTGGATTCGAGAAAAAGCTTTGAAGATATTGCACTAGATTTTTTAAAAACCGATATTGATGTTTTTATTGGCGGAGGCAGAAAATACTTTGAATCCCGAAAAGAGGGTCGAAATTTGATTATGGAATTCCAAAATAAAGGCTACCAAATCGCATATAACCTTGAAAGTATTCGCAATACAACCTCGGGAAAATTAGTAGGCTTAACCGCTGCAGACCATAATCCCCCGATGCCCGAACGAGGAGAATTTCTAGAAATAGCCACCGAAAGTGCTTTACATCTTTTAAATCAATCCAAAAAAGGTTTTTTCTTAATGGTTGAAGGATCTCAAATTGATTTTAGTGCACATAAAAACGATACGCCAGGAGTCATTTTAGAAATGCTCGATTTTGACAAGGCAATTGGTACAGCCTTAGCTTTTGCTGCGAAAAATCAGGAAACTTTAATTATTGTAACCGCGGATCATGAAACAGGAGGCATGACACTACTCAATGGTGATTTTACTACCGGAAAAGTGGAAGCAAAATATACTACAGGAGGTCATACTGGAATTGCCGTCCCAATTTTCGCTTATGGCCCCGGTGCAGCAGAATTTTGTGGTTTCATGGAAAATACGGATATCGCAAAAAAAATGATGCAATTGCTACACTTAAATTAACGAAAAACAATGATACTAATACGTTTTTTTTATATTTCATTACTTTTATGCATTGGAAACATTTGGCAATCCAATGCGCAATTGCATTCCAAAAAGACACCTCCCAATGTCATCATCATCTTAACAGACGATATGGGGTATGGTGAACTTTCGTGCTATAACCCCGAACAAATCGCAACTCCCCACATTGATCGGTTGGCCAAAGAAGGAGCCCGATTTACAAATTTTTATGTACCCACCCCCTACTGCGCCCCTTCACGAGCGAGTTTACTCACCGGACGATTTCCGCTCCGCCATGGGGTGCTTGAAAATCCAGCTCCTGATGCAAATATCAATGAGGTAGGACTACCAAAACAAGAAGTCACCTTAGGCGAAATGTTTCAAAAAGCAGGCTATGCCACCCAATGTATAGGCAAATGGCATTTGGGCCACCAACCTGAATTTCACCCACTACTTCATGGCTTTGATGGGTATTACGGAATGTTGTACTCCAATGACATGCGTCCCGTTAATTTGTTAGAAAACAATGAAATCATTGACCGCAAAGTTGACCAAAGAAGGCTTACCCAAAAATATACTGCAAAAGCCATAGATTTTATAGAACAAAATCAAAAAAATCCTTTCTTTCTCTATTTAGCTCATGCCATGCCTCACAAACCTTTAGCTGCATCAGAAACATTTTATAAAGAGGGAAATAGCAAAGTCTTGTACGAAAGTGTGCTAAAAGAACTCGATTGGTCTACAGGTGCTATTATAGAAAGCCTAGAAAAATTAAAGTTGTTGGACAACACCATAGTGATTTTCATGTCTGATAATGGTCCATGGTATGGTGGCAATACGGGGGGATTGAAAGGAATGAAAGCTAACAATTGGGAAGGGGGTATTAGGGTTCCATTTCTTATAAGATATCCTAAAGCAGTATCTAAAGGATTAACAGCTACCCTACCATGTAGTTCTTTAGATATATTCCCCACCCTGACCAATTTAACCGGTATAAAATCTATTCTCAATCTTGTTCTAGATGGCCAAGATATCAGTAAAATATTAAAAGGTAAAAAACAAACCCATGGCCCTATATTTAGCATGAAAGACAATAAAATAAGAACCATACGAATGGGAAAATGGAAATTGCACCTCACGAAACCCGATTTTTACCAAGAGATTGACCCTAGTAAATACAAAGACCCAAGAAGTCCTGATGGCATAAGTATAATTGCTCCCGTGGAGCAAGCAAGCCCGGAAGCCTATCCAGGAGTAAAACCCATGAAATCAAATGGAAGCTGGTTCCTTTTTGACCTCGAAAACGACCCTACTGAATCCAATAATTTAGCCGATAAAAACCCTAAAATTTGTAAAAAATTATTCCAAAAAACGGTATCCTTTCAAAAAACAGTACAACCAAAATAGTTAATGCTCTAAAACTTTAAATACTATACCTATGAAAAATAAACTCAAATACCTCCTACTGCCCATTTGGGGGCTATGCGCTTTACTGCAAGGCACTACTTCATTAGCCCAACAAAAGAAAAAACCAAATTTACTCTTCATTATTACGGATCAACAACGTTTTGATGCTATGAGTAGTGCTGGCAACAAAATTCTGAAAACTCCAAACATGGATCGATTGGCAAAACAAGGGGCGCGTTTTAAAAATGCTTACTCCCCGAGTGCCGTTTGTGGTCCATCGAGATCTTCAATTTTAACGGGAACAACAATCGAAAACAACGGCATGAAAATCAATGAATATGCTTATAGTTTTAAAAAAGAAGGCTTGATGTCTATGCCTACTTTTGATGAAATTTTGGCTAAAAATGGCTATCGATGTGAATACTATGGCAAATGGCATTCTCAAACTTCAAAGGCCGATGTTTATAAAAATCCACAAAAAATAGCACAAAATGGAAAATCAATCTTTGGTCCCGAAGGTCAAACCCATATCTATATGGATTACTTAAACGAGAAATCGCCCAAAAGAGCCCTTCAACCTGGTGAATTATACGATCAAATTACTGAAAGGCCATACAGAACCAATCCTTTAGATAAATTCCATGGCAAGACCTATGAAGAAATAGTAGAAAAAAAATTACACTTCATCCAACCCGATTTGAATGGAGAATTGCTGATAGACAAAGAACATACCATGACGGCCTTTCAAGCCAAACAAACGATGGAAGCAATAGAACGCCTCAAGGATTCAACTTTCAGTATTACCTGTGCTTTTCATTCGCCGCATGCGCCAATGTTACCCACCGCTCCCTATTACAACATGTACCCTATAAAAGATATGCCTATTCCAGTAAGCATGAAAGATGATATGTTAAATTCACCATATAAGAAAACAAATGGACGTTTAGACCATCCAGAATATGCTGACCCAGAGAAAATTAGATATATGATCTCTAGTTACTATGGTTTGGTTAGAGAGGTTGATGATTGGGTAGGAAAAATACTTGACAAACTCGAGGCACTACATCTAGATGAAAATACTTTAGTAATTTTCACCAGTGATCATGGTGAAATGCTTGGTGCACACGGTATGCGTGAAAAAAACGTTTTTTATGAAGAATCGGCTCATGTACCTCTAATCCTTCGATTCCCCGATAAAATTAAAGCAAATAAGGTAGTAAACGGCTATACTTCTACTGTAGATTTATTTGCCACTATACTAGACTATTTACAAGTTCCATCACACCCATCTGATGGCAAAAGTTTGCGCGGTCTAATGGAAGGAACCGATAAAAATCATGGAAAATATGTAGTACAAGAATGGGATTACCGAGGCGATACGGAACCGAATTATATGATAGTAAAAGACGGTTGGAAACTTATGGTTCCATATACCGAAACCTCTAAGGTGCTTAACGCTATGTACAATTTAAACCAAGACCCAAATGAAATGACCAATTTACTAGGCAACAACCCTGAGCGAGCCAAATATCATAAAAAAGCTGAAGAACTCCGAGCTGCATTATTAGAATGGTTGAAAAAAAACAATTCTTCACATATTGAGGGTGTTCAAAAACGAAAATTAATCTAATGCAAGCTATGTCTCAGTATCAGTATCAGTGTAGTACTATCAAATTGTTGAAAAAGGCCGGAATCCTTTGGCTCCTTTGTACAGCAGTGACAGTGGCTCAAAAAAATTCGGCACCCAACATAGTCATTTTACTAGCAGACGATCTTGGTTATGGCGATTTGAGTTATACTGGTGGACTTACCCCCACACCCAATATCGATAAATTATTCGAGCAAGGTATTGAGTTCACCAACTTCATGACCAATCCGGTGTGTACTCCAACTCGTGGCGGATTATTAACAGGCTTGCACCCTTTACGTATCGGCGCAGGTCCTGAAACTGGGGGAAATATGGATCCAAATCTTCCAAACATTGGTAATTTTTTTCAAAAAGAAGGGTATCTTACAGGCCTCTTTGGAAAATGGCATAACAGCCCCTCGCCCAATCAAGTTGCAAAGGCACCAACAGTGAATCAATTTGGTTTTGATCGATTTGTAGGTTTTTATGCAGGCGCGGTAGATTACTTTTCGAAAGCATCGACAGGTTGGTTTCATGATGGGCAACTCAAAAATGAGGAACAAGAATACGCCACCGACTTGACTGCCAAGTACGCCATTGAATTCATGAATCAGGCCAAGATAAATCATCGCCCGTTTTTGTGTTATATTCCGTTTCCAGCAGTACATGGTCCACATGTAGTGAAAGAAGCTCTTCTCAAAAGGGTTCCCGAAATGATATTAAGCAAGGTCAAAGATCAAAAACCATATGATTTTTATCGGAATGCGGTTATCAATATTCCAGAATGGAGAAAATTTAATGCCACTCTTTACAACGATTCCAACTGGTTGACAAAACCTGAAAAATTGAGTAAAGCCGAAATAGATATGCTATATTCAGCAATGGTTACCTCCTTAGATGACAACATTGGACTCATTGTGGATTACTTGAAAAATTCTGGTCTTATGGACAACACTATTATTCTATTTTTTTCAGACAATGGCGGAACGGAATACGCTGGGAACAACGCTCCATTTAGAGGTGCAAAACACTCCTTGTATGAAGGTGGAATCCACGCACCAGCTACCATGATACTTCCACATGGGATGATTAAAAATAGTCCAAAAAGGGTGAACGAATTGTGTGGCTATCTCGATATATTTCCAACCTTAGCTGATTTAGCTAGAAGCCACCAAAGCCTACCTAAAAATTTAGATGGAATTAGTATGGTCAAGATTCTCGAAGGCAAACAAAAGAAAAACAATCGTAGCTTCTATTGGAATTGGAGAGATCATGATGTACTTAGAACCCCAAAATGGAAATTGTTTCGATTCTATAACAAAGTCGAGCTATACGATATGATTCAAGATAAAGCCGAATCGCAAAATGTAGCTTCAGCCAATCCTAAAGTGGTACAAAAACTAATTAGGAATATGAATAAAGTTTCTAAAAAAATGGGAGTTTCACTCATGCACCAACCACTACAAACGAAATTGGTCCCAATAAAAAAGAATGAAAAAGAAATAAGCTTAACCCTAAATCTGGAAGCTGAACCAAAGAAACAAACCCTGAAAATTATTAAAAAAGAAGTGGCTATACAAGCAGATTATTATCTTGAATACGATATAAAAGTGCTGTCACCTACCCTTTTATCCTACTGTTATTTTTCTCCACTACGAGGTAACAATAGTGTTTTTAATGACCGAAATGGAATTAATTTTGACCACAAACCCTTGCAATCTCCAACACAATGGGGGCAACAATGGAAACATGTTGTTGTAGGTTTAGGTAGTCTGTCCCCCTTAACAATACATGATTTCGGACTTACTTTTGAGGGCAACAACACCGGGCAAACTACTGTCTATCTAAACAATATCCATATCAGAAACGGTAAAGGAGAGCTTGTTTGTAGTTTTTAGAGGCAGCTATTTTACAAAAAACGACGGTCATTTTTCCTAATTACATTTTCTTACAAAAAATAAGAGGTACTCAGAAATAGTACCTCTTTTTTATGCTTATCAAATTTTTAATTTAAATGCATTATTCCAATTAAAGGGAACTATTGCAAATGTTTGGAAAAAAATCCTCAGTCACTAATACATTTCAATTAAAGTAATCCACCAAAACTTAAAACCATAGTTCAAAAGTCAACTTATTACATTTGTATTGGAATTCAAACTATTACCACTATACACTAATTAGATATAATATTCTAAGTCTATAGAATTGGATTTGTAGTGTTGCAAAAACGATTAATAGACTGTTATGGTCAAACTCTCTTAGTAATTTTAAATTTAGTAGAAGTTTGCCGTTAATAACTAGATTGTGTTACTTGTCTACTCAATTTATTGAAATCTGATCCACCACATAAAAAAATTGAGGGATTTGCCTAAACAAACCCCTCAATGTTGTAGTAAAAAAAATGAATTATTTTTTGTCCAATGCTGTCAACGTCATTTGAGCATAGGCTTGGGCATTGGTTCCCCATAAAGGATTAGGTTTATTCCCCATAGTCAACACCAAAACACCCCCTTTTTGCAATACTTCATGTGCAAACCATGGGGTATCAAGTGGCTTACCATTCAATGTAGCCGATTGAATGTATTTGTTGTCCTCTGCATAATTTTTAGCAATAACTTCAAATGATTTGCCATGATCCAATTGTATGCGAGCATTAGCAAATACAGGACTTCCAATCGAATAAATAGGGAGTCCAGGGGTTACTGGATAAAAACCTAATTGTGAAAACACTACAAAAGCAGACAATCCACCACCATCTTCATCACCTGGCACCCCCATCAAATCATTTCGAAACCACTCTTGCAACAATTGACGAATGTATTTTTGGGTCTTCCAAGGTTGACCTGCAAAATTATACAAATACGGAATGTGTAGCGAAGGCTCATTGGCCATAGAAAATTGCCCCACATTGCCTGAATGATCCGGCAATTGTGCATAAAATTCAAACTTACTTTTACCTAAGGATTTCGAAAACATGCTATCCAAATTCTTGATAAAAGCCTCCTTGCCGCCCATCAATTGAATCAAATCGGGAATATTGTGTTGTACATCCCATCGATAAATCCAACCATTGTTCTCACCATAATATTTTCTTGCCCCCATTCCTCCAGAAAGCACATAATCAAAAGGCTGAATAAAATTGCCATCTTTGTCCTTGGGATGAAAAAAATGGGTTTCCGGATGAAATAAATTACGATAATTAAATGATGCTTTTTTAAAGTAAGCTGCATCAACATTTTTACCCAATTCGCTAGCTAGTTCTGATAAACACCATTGATCATATGCTGTTCCTAAAGTGACCGCAACGGGTTGCCTACTTTCAAAAGTGTGTACTTCTGGAACGCTCTCCTCTTCACCCGAAGATAAGGCTGGAAAATACCCCTTCTTTTTATAAAAATCATCCAAAACACCAGCTGGTAAACCTGACCACGGTGCTAAAGTTTTGTTTTCAATAGCCCCTTTACTAGCCGCATAAGCTTTTTGCACATCAAAATTCCTCAATCCTTTCTTGTAAGCATCTACAATAGACGCAATACCGTGATTTGAATTCATACGGCGACTATCACCTGTTATTTCAGGAAAAGTAGGTAGCCACAACTGATCCATTTGTTCTGCCATTAGCACAAATGAATTTAAGATATCTTCTTCTACTTTTGGATCTAGTAGTACGCGTAATGGATGTTGGGCACGATACGAATCCCAAATCCAATCATCGGTATAAAAAGGTCTTCCAAAATCTTGATGTACTTTTTTATCAAAGGCACTATAATACTGGCCATCTTCGGAAATACACACCGAACGTTCAAAACAGCGATACAAAGAGGTGTAAAAAACAGTTTTCTCGTTTATTGTTCCTCCTTCAATAGCTATCTTTTCTAACGAGGCATTCCATAATGCACGACCTTCTTTTTGAATTTGAGCTAAAGATTTGTTCCCAATTTCTCGTGTTACATTTCTTTTGGCCTGCTGCTCACTTATAAAGGATATGCCATATTGGGCTTTCAAAAGTTTTGTCCCTTTTGGAAAATACAATACCAAACTGGCATTCTTACCTGTTGCTTTTGTTTCTGAACTTACTCCTTTATTAGCTAGAACAGCTCCTACTTTTGTAGGCTTTTGATCAGGGATTAAATAAAGAAATACTTTGGTAGTAGCATCTATCCATTGAAACCCTGAAACGGCTGTACCATCCCAAGTCAATTCACCTTGTTTCGAATTTAAGATTAAATGAACGGGTGCCCCATTTTCAAACGAAAATTGATACATAGCCGATTGGTGTGACACACCAAAATCAACCGAAGTCTTTTGTTCTTCCAAATAGACTTGATAAGAATACGGAGTAATTTTTTCTAAATCATAACTGTAATCAATGACAGGAGCAATATCCGATTCTGCCCCTTGAAAAGGGCTAATATTAAAGGCAGAACTGCCACGGTGACTCGTTACTACTACAGGTAACCCTTTTATAACTACTCCCGTGTAATCCTTTCGTTCCGGATATACACGTAGCATACTATTGGGTAAATGAATCGTAGGATAAGTTGGCACTAGCAAATGACTAATATTTCCCATATAAGGATTTACATAATCCACGGGATCTTTTATAGTTTTGGCTCGCTTTATAATTTGGGCACGCCCAAATGTAAAAAACACAAGCAAAGTAAAAAGCAAACAGTGCTTTAAATAAATTTTCATAGAGTTATTGTTTTTAAGTACTCTTAAAAGTTTTGAAATATTTAGTCAAGGAATCAGACTAAAAGATTAGACTGCTTAATTGACCTGTAATAGTATAAGCATTTTTTAAACAAAGCAGCATAGATATGGAATCATTGATAGTTTTAACCAATGCCTTACCCCTTAGCTGCTTGTTTGAAAAACAGCGCCCTATACAAATTGGCAAAATCAAAAATTAACGGATAGGTTTTGTCGTTGTAAATTGTTTTTTATGATGAAACCATTGCGCCCCTTGCCCTGTTAACCACAAGTAATAATCAGTTGGAAGATCATCTTCGATTCCAATAAATTTTTTACCCTCTCCACCATTCAATGGCACGTCTGTTTCTTGCATTACCTTGTATATTGCAGTTCCTTCATCAATTTCATCAAACATTGCCACATATAAAGCTTGAGCTCCTTGTTGTTTTGCCCCAGCAATTTGTTTCCACAAAAAATCACCTTTAGCCCTTGGAATTAAATGATAACTTAGCGTATCATTTTTCAAATTCCCCCAAGAAAAACCAGGAAAAACCAAAGGAATATAATCTACTCCATTACGTTTTGTCCATGCTATATCTTGAGCTATCATTTTAGCATTGTAACTTTTTAAAGTATATCTTCCCACCGCCCAAGGCATAATAAGATCACATTGTTTAATCAAATCATGTAATAATGGATCCTTAGTAGTGTCTTTTCCAAAGGTTCGCCAATAATAAGGCACACCTAACATAAGGGACAAACCAGGTACCTCTTTTTGAATAGCAGCCACCAATCGCGCAACATCAGCCGTACTATACTTACGATGATCATTAAAACCTACTCCCCATAACGACACCAAGGGTTTACCTCTATGTCGTAAATAGGTGGGATTTTCTTGTGCATCAAATAGTCGATACAATTGCTGCAACTCTTTCAAATCGGCTACTACTAAAGAAAGATCATTCGAAGTACAGCCGCTCAAATCATACATTAAAGCTATCGCTCTTTCATACTTTTTGGCCGCACGCAAAGCATTTCCTAAAACGGTATTAAAATGACGTTTACCATTTTTACTATTTGGCTTTATTTCGGTAATAAAACGTTGCATATGTACCCCATCAATTCCGTACTCTTGCATCCATTTAAAATGCAAATCAATGGTATTCGAATCATACGGACTGTACAATGTGGCTGTTGTCCCATTTGGAAATGAAAAGGGCGTTTTATACTGTTGAGTATATTCGCTCATATCTGGCCACATATCGATAGTAGAACAACCAGGTGCAAAACCACATTTACCTTCGTAATGGTGCCACTCTCGATCAGAACCATCTCCTTGTGCCGCAAACCAGCCTTGATAACCCGCCATTACCAAATTTGTATACGAAGGGTATAAGGGAGTACGCGCCGACGCAGTTGATGCACCACTCTGAGCTTCCATAGATTGACCATACAGCAAATGCATCAATACAAAACTAAAACCAAAAAAGGGAAATAATTTTCTACTAATTAATAGAAATTTGTATCTCATATAACACAAAAAATCTCGTTAAAAATTTGATTTTTACCCAATAGGTACTGTGTAACCTTTCATCCTTTCCCCATACGATTCAGTACTAGCAAAGGATGAAAGTGAAACATACTGATTATAAGGTAAACGAAACTACTTCCGGTGCATAGTTAGAACGTGATTCAGGTGCAACAGTTACCGCTCCAACTCTAAAATAATAGGTTTTCCCTTTTACAAAATTGGCGTTATTAGCCGTTTCTATTTCTACTGTATAAACTTTATCAGCTACTGCTAAAGCATTGAGTGTAACTTCTGTTCTTGCTGTTTGCATGAATTCACCAACATTTGGATCTCTGTGTGCATAAAGTCCATATTTCTTAACTACATCGGCAGTAGTTTGTTCTATTTTAAAAGAAGCTACTATTTTAGTTCCTACTTTTTCTATTTTAGCCTCGTTCAGACGCAAAAATGGAGTAACCGAAAAGTCCAATTGCGTTCTACCTTTAATATTAACTTCTTGTGACGCTACCGCTTGAAAATTGGTACGCACAGGTTGCACCATATAACTATTGGCAAATAGTCGACTATTCTCATAGGTTCCATTATTCTTTACCACCAAGTTTTGTGGTGATACATTGACATACCCATTCTCTCTCAATTCTATAATAGAACCTTGAATAATATCTTGGGGTACAAGTGCACCCGTTTTTTGATCAATTATACTACCGTACAATCCCGATGTCGGTTCATCTAAGTTGTCTAGTTCACAGGAAGTAAATCCTACAAGCACTAACAATAAAGGAAGAATTCTTATAAATCTGTTCATAATTTTAAATTTTTCTTGGGTATACATTTATGTTTCGCAGTTGAAAAAATGAGCGCACTAATTCAAACCATTGAGAAAACTAAAGAATAACTAACTTTAAAACAAAATACAATAAACACATTTTTTTCAAAGCGAAACATAAATCATTACTTGTTTAAATTACTATCTTTTAATATTGAGGATTTTGTATCAATCCATTTAAGGCTACCCCTGGAATTTCTTTGTAATAATATTTGCTTAAAAACAATTGGTTGTTCATATTCAAATTAGAACGTACAAAAATATACTTATAAGGTGCTGTACCGCGTAAGTCTAAAATCGGAATTAATGCCTTTTGACGCACATTATTAAACTTCTCTTGATACTCTCTTCTTCTGATTAAATCCCAATATCTTTTGTTTTCGAAAGCCAATTCAACAGTACGCTCACGATTAACGTTGGCTACTGACAGAGGAATAGTAGTCATAAATGCCGCTCTTCTTCTAGTCGCATTTAAAGCAGCAGTTGCTTTTGAAACATCACCTAATCCACTCTCTGCTACTGCTTCTGCATAATTCAATAAGATTTCTGCATAACGCATTTCCATAAAATCGGTAGTACTTTGATTCCAACCGTTTATTACGGGTTTGGTACTTAAGAATTTTTTAAAGGAAAATCCAGTTTTAGTATGATCAGAAGCTAAAGGCGCAAAACCTGAAAAGTTAAATGGATTAGAATCACCAAACACATAATACGTAGAACTTCCTACTGTAACACTTCCTGTAGTCACTAAACTACCTGCTGGATTAATTAACCCTCCTTGTATATTGATGGTAACACCTTTGAATTGCGACCCTGGTACAATTACAGTAGCAAACAAACGAGCATCTTTTCCAGCAAAGATATCTTGAGGTTTATCAAATTTTAAATAGGGTTTGGTTTTAACAAAGCCATTATAATCGTTAATATTGTCTCCAACTGCGGTAACGATAGGTGCACTCACCCCTGGATTAGCATAACTCTCATACAAATCCACAAACTCTAAGGTAGGGTTCATCCTGCCCGGACTTGGCCAACCATTTTTTAATTGGTTAGGACTATACCAAATATCATAGTTATTTCCTGTACCATTTCCTGGAATAGTTCTTCCTTTGATTAGAATGGCTTCTGAAGTTAGCGCCACATTTGGATTTTCAAACATAGATCTGATGTTTTCCGTAGCCTCTTCAGCAGTTGCTGGTGTAGGCTTGTATAACGAAAATTTATTTGAATCCATAATAGCCGCCGAAGCATCAATACAAATTTGATAGTATCTTGCCGCATCTGTAGCATCTAATCCAACTAATTTCGCATCAACTGCTGGTCCAGTCATAGGGTTTTTTGCACCAAATTTTGCTATCGAAGCTGCGTGTAAGGCTGCTCTTGACATTAATCCGTAGGCTGCCCATTTGGATGCTCTTCTTCCATTTGGATCAATATCTAAGGCTTTAGCAGCTACTTCACATTCTGACAATACAAAATCCCATGTTTCTTTTTCTGTATTTCTAGGTACTTTTAAAGCTTCTAAATCGCCATTGTAGATTTGAGCTTGTTTAAGAATCGGAACGCCACCATAGCGTTTAACCAAACCATAATAGGCAAATGCTCGTAAAAAAGAGGCTTCCCCTAAATACAATGCTTTTTGCTGATCCGACACTTTTAAAGTAGGAACAACTTCAATAAAAAGATTGATGTCTCTAATCAATTTATAAGCATCACCCCACCAATTGTAATGACCTCCATTAATAAATCCAGGAGCATTTAAATTGGAATGAGTTGCGGTTCCAGTAAACATCTCACTACAAATCCCATTGTTATTCGGGTTTGCTTCGTTGTAATTAAACCCTTGTGTTGGGAAAAAGGTTAAATCTTCTATTGGTAAACGATTGTATAAATCGGCCAAGTATAATTGTGTCCCAGCCGAAGTAGCAAAAACTTCATCGGGTGTCAACTTGTCTCTGGGCTCCAAATCAAGAGCATTGTCACAGCCCACTAAAAGCAGAACCATAAACAAAGACCATAATTTTAATAAGTGTATCTTTTTCATTTTATTATTTGTATTAAAAACTAACATTAACGCCAAAGTTATAAGTAGTAGAAATTGGATAGGTAAACCCTGCATTGGTATCTCCTTCAATTTTTTCAGGGTCAAAAGGTTTAACAAACTTATCCGCTAGTGTAAATAAGTTAAAACCATTCGCAAAAAAACGCAATTTAGTAAGTCCTAGATCTTTCATAAAGGCTTCTTTACTATTAAAAGTATAGCCAATTTCAACGCTTTTTAACCTGGCATAAGTAGCATTTTTACGCCAAACTGAACTCTCTTTGTAAATTCCACCTACATCGGCTAATAGTCTAGCAGCAGGCCATTTACCAGGAACCCAAGCACTGTTTGGATCAAATTGATCTTCTTTATGCCATCTATCAAAGAAATAGGCAGGTGAATTCCCTCCGTTAAATGCTAATACTTGACCATACACTCCATCAAATCTTAAAGTATAACGCGCAGCACCTTGCAATAACATATTAAAATCAAATCCTTTATAACTAGCATTAATATTTAAACCAAAAAATATTTTTGGAGAGGAATTGTAAAACAAAGGTTTTTGATCTTGTGCATCAATAATCCCGTCATTATTCAAATCTTCATATTTAAAATCTCCAGGCAACTCTCTATTGATATTCCCGTTTGCCCCATTTTGTAAAGGAGCATTCAAAATTTCTTGTTCATTTTGAAATTGTCCCGCATAAACATAGCCGGTTTCAAAATCATTCCATCGGTGTCCTCTTTGATTTAAATAACGTTGCATGGAATTAGTAAACGCCTCTCCTTCTACATGTTTATTCATGGTTCTAGAAAAAGTGAAATTCCCAGATATATCGTACTTAAAGGCATGATCATTGTTTTTAAACCCTACTTCCAATTCAATACCTTGCGTACGGTTACTGTTCAAATTTTCTTGAGGCAATACGCCTCCGTAGGTATTGGGCAAAGCCACACTCACCTTTGCAGGAATACCTTCTACCAATCGGTCAAAAACATCCGCCGTTAAAGTCAGTTTATTTTTCCATAACCCTACATCAATTCCTATATCGGCAGTAGAAGCTGTCATCCACGTCAAATTAGGATTGGCGGGTACTGGTGTACCAACACCATTAATCAAAGTACCATCCGTAAACTCATAAGATCCACCTGTTCCTAGTGTATAACCATTAATGTATTGAAACGGATCTCCTTCAGGCTGCGCCGTTACACCATATGATCCCCTAATTTTCAAATTAGACAAAATGCTTTCCTCAGTATTCATGAACTCCTCTTTAGACACTACCCAACCCAATGATCCCATTGGATAAAATCCCCAACGATTTTCAGGAGAATAGCGGTATGATCCCATGTAACGTCCGGCCAATTCTAGCAAATATTTACCTTTATAATCATAATTTAATCTTCCTATATAGGATAAATCAGCGGACTCACTTCTAATTCCATCACTTTCTTGCCCCAATTGATCAGCATATCGGATTTCATCTTTGGTGTAAAAATCTTTATACAATCTTTTCAAGGAAACATCTTGCTTGTTAAATAAATTCTCCTCCACTACAAGTACCGTACTCAAATGATGATTTTCATTTAACTCTGGTTTATAATTGATATACCCTTGCAAAGTTGTAGAATTACTATTACTTGTTCTGTATGAAATATTTGCAGTTCCTGCACGCATTTGAATCGGTTTATAGATTCCTAAAACTTTATCATACGTATACACTGTATAGGATTTCGATAAGTTGTTGGCCACAAAATTATTGGCATCATAAGAAACGGATCCTTTAATCGACATTCCTTTGATAAAAGGCACCGTATATGTTAATGCCAAAGTTGATTGTAAATTACGGGTTACATCTTCTCCATAGCCTGTAATATCTCTATCGGCCAAAACTGCAGGGTTTTGATTTCCAGGAGTAACTACTCCAGGGTACAATGGATTATTATTAGCAAAAGGACGATCAATTGGCACACTCGAACGCGTTCCTTTAAAGATATTAAAGAAACTATCTCCAGGTTGTTTTCTAAAATCATAACGTCCTCCAATTAACAATTGTGCTTCAATGTTTTTGGTAAGTTTTGCTGTTAAATTAGATCGCAAGTTAAATCGCTCATAACCAATATCATTACTTTTCAACAAACCTTCTTCATTTACATAGCCTAAACCAATAAAATAATTGATGTCTTCATTTCCACCTGATGCCGAAAGATTTTGTTGTTTTTGCATTGCAGTAGTTTTTATTGCAGTATCATACCAATCTGTACTTTCATAACCAGGAGCACCGATACGGTAATTTTGAAGATCATCTTTAGTAAAAAAAGGCACTCCCCCTAATGGACGATTTATTTGTGCATCATTAAAAATCTCAGCATATTGAGCTGCATTCATCATCGTTGGAATATCTGTTGGCGACATAAATCCTATAAAAGAACTGTATTCGAACGTAGTTTTACCTTTGTTCCCCTTTTTAGTAGTTATCAAAATAACCCCATTTGCAGCTCCTAATCCATAAATGGCTGCCGATGCATCTTTCAATACAGAGATACTTTCAATATCATTACCGTTAAGACGTTGAAATTCATCACCATTTCCTCTACGAACACCATCAATAATGTAGATTGGATTACCAAATCCTCTGATGTTAATAGAATTATCAAAAGTTCCAGGCTGTCCGGAATTTTGACGAATGTTAAGTCCAGCTACCTTTCCCTGTAACTTTTGTGCAATACTTGACGAAGTTGTGGTTTGAATAGCGGCTCCTTTAATATTCGATACCGATCCTGTAATGGTTTCCTTTTTTTGTTTAGCATAACCCACTACTACAACTTCGTTCAAATTTTTATATTCAGATTTCATAGTTATTACGATAAAATCGGACGAACTCACTTTTCGTTCTAGTGTGCTATACCCCATACTGCTAAATTGTAGAGTACTAGGGAAACTGGGAATCTTTATAGAAAACTTACCATCAAAATCAGATATGGTGGTAATTTTAGTACCTGATAACGTGATATTAACTCCAGGCACAGGCATACTTGAAGCATCTACAATCTGTCCCGTTAGTGTTTTAGCTCCTTGTTTCGTGTCATTTTGAGCCGAAAGCGTGGCAAAACTAATTACAAAGAGAAGACTTAAAAAAGCCTGAACGCTTCTTATTCTTCTATTTTTTGGTTGGGGTTTTGGTTTCATTAATTGTCTCATAAATTTTAATTCATAAATGGATTCTTTTGATTATTTAATTCATACTTGGATTTCTTCGTTTACTTCATACCTAGTGGATTTTACTTTATTAATAAAAAAATCAATTAATTTGTTGATGTAGCAAAGTACTTCCGCAGGTCTTAATTTTGAGATAATAATCAGTAAATAATCCATTAATAATCTATTAATTTTACCATTAATGAAAAAAAAAAGTCCTTTTTACATTTTTTTAGGCGTGATATTTTATCAAAAACAAAAAAAAATCAACCTAAACTACAAGAACCATAAAAATGTAATTGACACATCGAGCACCACTAAATTGTAAATACAGCTCAAAGAATCACATTTATACAATCAATCCTAGGACTGTTTTTGTAAATAAAAATTGATTTACAATAAGTTAATAAACAACCAAGATAAATATGAACTTACCTACAACTATACTAAAAAAAAACAATAATATAACATGGTCCTGTCCTATTGTTACTTTTTTAAATTAATAATAGAATTCAATACAAAATTTTACATAAAAATTAAAAATTGATTTATATTCGCAAGATGAAAGTTTTTTCTAAATTGTCTAGAATTACAGAAAATCACATTAAAAATTGACATATTGAACCAAAAACGAATGGCTTAATTCAATGAAAAAAACATTACTTACACTACTCTTATTTTTCCTTTATTTCATTTCATTATCAGCACAAGAAACACTTGCTGATGGACTTCTTTTCAAGTCTAGAGAAGTTGTTCAAGACCAAAGAACTTCTTTAAATTTAACTCCTATCAACCCTATATTTTTTGATGAGGGTTTCACCTTAGAATTTGAAGCAAATTTTAGAAAGAATGATGGATATTATGGAAATATAGTAAAGATATTAGGAAACAAATCCTGTAATATCGACTTAATATGCAGCGTTGAAGGCGGTATCAATACAGCCACTCCAAGTTTTCTTTTGGTTGTCAATTCCTCCATTGTACACACCTTCAAATGGACAGAAATTCCAAATATTGCCGAAAAAAAGTGGGCTACATTCCAATTAGATTGGCGACCTAGTCAAAATAAGCTCTCATTATCCATCAATGGTAATAAAAAAACGAAAAGTATTAACGGAATTTCAGATTTAAGTTCTTATGAAATAGTATTTGGAAAAAGTAACTTAAAAAACTTTAATACTACAGATGTTTGCCCAATGAGCGTAAAGCATGTCAAAATTTTCGACAACAAAACATTAGCTTACAACTGGATTTTAGGAAAACATTTAAAAAACAACAATGTTTATGATGAAGTAAATAAAACAATTGCCACAGCAACAAATCCAACTTGGCTGCTGGACCAACACATGAAATGGAGTGCCACTAAAACCATCCAATTCGATCACTTATTAGGGTCGACTTATGATGCCACTCAAAGTAAAATCTATTTCATTGATACCAAAGCCATTTACACGTATAATCTTAAAAATCAAAAGTTAGATACTACCTTTTACAAAAATTCTCCTTACCCTTGCCAAGACAATACATTTATTTACAACAAAAAAACTAAAGAAATTTGGTCCTATTCGTTCCAAAAAAGTAAGATTTCTCGTTTCAATTTTGAAAGTGCAGCTTGGTCCGAAAATCCAACTACTTGTTTAGAACCGGATTGGTGGCATCATATTAAACTAATAAACCCCAGCAATGGAAATCTTATTACTTTTGGAGGGTATGGTCATTACAATTATAAAAACACTATCAATACTTTAAACCCCAATACAGGCAAATGGTCCGCAGTAAAAACAAATGCCATTGAACCCCGATATTTAAGTACTGCTGGAATTTACGACACAGATTCCTTTTTATTATTCGGAGGATTTGGTAGTACTTCAGGAAGTCAAGCGGTTAATAGTCATCATTTTTATGATTTATTTCAAGTATCTTTTGCTGATTTTAAAGTGAAAAGGCTATGGAAACAAACAAATCTTGAAAATGCACCTTTTGTTCCTGTCAGCTCTTTAGTTTTGGATCAAAACAAAAAACACTTTTATACTTTAATTTACAACAACAACAATTTCAACACTAAAGCTAAGCTGGCCCGATTTGGTATCAACTCATATGATATGACACTTTATCCAGAAGCAATTCCATATCAATTTTTAGATATCAAATCCAACGCATCGCTATGGTTAGACGAACCAACAGCTAATCTTATTGCTGTTACTACAAACGAAAACACAGTAAATCTTCATACTTTGGCCTACCCGCCTCTGCTTGCCAACGAAGTCTTTCAAGAAGAAGAGTCAAAATGGGGACAAACAGCTATTATCCTTCTTACCTTGCTAAGTTTGGGAGGTGCAGGTTTATATTTATATACTCAAAAGAAAAAATCTAAACTCAGTACTACAACTGCAAACACAAACCATGAGGTTGCTATAGAGCCAACAAGGGAAACTTCAATCACTACAACGATTGAACCTTCATCAGAAGTACCTTTTAACAAAATAAAAAAATCTGCCATATACCTATTTGGCGGATTTGAGGCCTATGACAAAGAAGGTAAAGATATCACATCTCAATTTACCCCTACACTCAAACAATTGTTTCTTTTGATTTTACTATCCAAAACCAAAAATCAAAAAGGGGTTAGTTCATTTAAAATGATTGAAAGTTTATGGCAGGATAAATCCGAAAATAGTGCCAGAAATAATCGCAATGTCAACTTAAGTAAACTCAAAATCCTATTGGAAAAAATTGGAAACATTGAAATTAAAAACGAAAATAATTATTGGTCTATCCAATTTGAGGAAGATGTTTTTTGTGATTACTTTTATGTAGCACATCTAATTCCTGCAATCAAAAATAACACCTTACCTGAGCAAGAAATCAAACCTTTCTTAAAAACCATTGAAGCTGGTGAAATTTGCCCAGATTTTCAAAATGAGTGGATTGACCCATTCAAAGTAGATATTGCCAATAATATCATTGAAGCCTTAGAACAACTAGCTAAAAACCAAACCAATTTACCATTGTTAGAACTAATTGCCAATAGTATTCTAAACTTCGATCCACTGAATGAAGAAGCTATCATCATCAAATGTAAAGCACTTTATGCTATGGGTAAAAAAAGTCTTTCCAAACAGTCTTATGATGATTTTTGTAAAGAATATCATAACTTATTAGAAGCAAAATTCACAATTCCTTTCAAAGATATTGTTTAAGATATCCTTCGGCCTTTCCTAACTGATTCCCTCTAGCTGTACACTATACAGAGAGGGCTTAAGGCTCTAGACAGACTTTCTATTTGAAATAAAAGGAGACACTAATATTCAAATATCCAATTAATAGATAATTATTTGGCAGTTAAGGATAAATTAATACCTTTTTAAGACCATCCTACTTTATTTGTGTTTTATTAAATTAAACACATATGAAACTGTATTACTTCAAATTATTAATCCTTTGTTGCTTTTGGATAGGATGCCCACACTCGAACTTTATAAACGCACAAGCCCTAGATAATACCCAATGGGTCAATCCCTTTATTGGAACAGGAGGACACGGGCATACTTTTCCTGGAGCTACAGTCCCCTACGGCATGGTACAATTAAGCCCTGACACACGTACGGAAGGTTGGGATGCCAGTAGTGGCTACCATTATTCGGACACCTCTATTATAGGCTTTTCACATACTCACCTAAGCGGAACGGGTATTGGAGACTTTGGAGACGTTCTATTTATGCCTTTTTCAGGACAACCCAACCTAACTCCGGGAACCCCAAGCGAACCCGAAAACGGTTACCGTTCTACTTTCAGCCATCTAGAGGAAAAAGCTTCGCCTGGATACTATTCCGTTTTTTTAAAAAAATATGCCATACAAGCTGAATTAACAGCCACTACAAGAGCTGGATTCCACAAGTACACCTATACTAAAAGCGGTCCTTCGGGCCTCATTATCGATTTATCGCATACTATTTTTAAAGACAAAAATCCCGATCATGAAATTCGTATTCTAAATGATCACGAAATCCAAGGGTTCAAAAAATCAGGAGGTTGGGCCGAAGCTCAGCACGTCTTTTTTCACGCAAAATTCAACAAGCCATTCAAAGCAATACTGTACGAAAACGGTAAAGCCTTGCCAAATAAAAAACATGCTCTAGCCAAAAACATACAACTAGTACTATATTTTGACCTTGAAAAAGGAGATGAAATTTTGGCCAAAGTAGGAATATCAGCCGTAGATAATGCAGGAGCTAAACGCAATCTTGAATCCGAAATCCCTTCCTGGAATTTTGCCAGCATACAAAAAAAAGCAAAAAAACTTTGGCAAGAGGAACTTAACAAAATAAATAGTAAAGGTGGAACAGATACTGAGAAAACCATTTTCTATACTGCTTTATATCATACCTCTATTTGCCCGAACATTGCCAATGATGTCGATTTCAGATACCGCAGTATGGACCACACTATAAAAAATTCCAATGGCCGAACTATATACACTGTTTTTTCCTTATGGGATACTTTTAGAGGAAACAATCCACTAAAAACGATACTTGACCCTGTAAGGGCAGGAGATTTTATCCATTCCCTGTTGGTAAAATACGACGAAGGTGGAGCACTCCCAATGTGGGAATTAGCGTCCAATGAAACTGGCTGTATGATTGGGTACCACGCAGTATCGTTAATAGCGGATGCCTACCTGAAAGGGATACGGAATTTTGATTACAACAAAGCTTATAAAGCTATGGTGGATGCTGCTAATTATGCCCGTACAGGGATATATTTCCCTTCCGAAGAAGTCGAAAGAAGACTAATGCCTAAAGGCAAGTTGTACAATGAAATGTATGGCTTCATCCCTTCGAACTTGGAAAATCAATCTGTTTCCAAAGCTTTAGAATATGCATACAACGATTGGTGTATAGCACAGGTTGCAAAACACATGGGAAAAACTCAAGATTATCAACGTTTTACCGAACGATCTAAACGCTACTCTCAATATTATGATAAATCTACTGGTTTCATGAGAGGAAAAAACCTGGACGGCAGTTGGAGAACACCTTTTGACCCGCGCTACTCTGTTCACAATGCCAATGATTATACAGAAGGAAATGCCTATCAATGGAATTGGTTTGTACCCCATGACGTAACCCAACTTATTGATTTAATGGGTGGAAAAACCTCGTTCACAGAGAATCTAGACCAACTTTTTGCCACTAACTCTGAGTTAACTGGAGGAAAAGTTTCCGAAGACATCTCTGGATTAATTGGACAATACGCTCATGGTAACGAACCCAGTCACCACATTACACACCTTTACAACTTTGTGGGACAACCTTGGAAAACTCAAAGTCTTACCCACCAGATCATGAAAACCCTGTACTTTAACAATCCAAACGGACTTGCAGGTAATGAAGATTGTGGACAAATGTCAGCATGGTATGTTTTAAACGCCATGGGATTTTATTCTTTTTGCCCTGGTAACAATCAATACAGTATCAGCCGACCAATATTTGATGAAGTAAATATCAAACTCCAAAACAAACGTACCTTTACTATTAAAGCCAATAACAACAGTGAAAACAATTACTATATTCAAAGAGCAAAACTCAATTCGGTAACTTTAGACACCCCATTTTTTGATCATTTAAAAATTAAGGAAGGTGGAACTTTAGAATTTCACATGTCAAATACACAAAATACAGGAGCATTTGAAAAATAAAAAAACTTTACTCGTAGTGAATAAACCACAAGTAAAGTTAGTTTTAAAACTGTATTCCTATAATAGCATCCCACACTACCTATCCTTACAGAACTGGACGGTAGTGGGGTACTAATAGTTTCATTATACCCCATCCAAGAAGATACGCTACAGAACAAATTGAAAAAACTATAAAGTAACCGGCTTCTACCCCTTTAAATCCGAACAATACCCATTGATACTTTTCCATGTAATCAAACAACATACCCGAACCTTTGTTTATTAATGTAGATCCGATACCACCCGCTAAACCTCCAATTCCTGTAATGGTAGCAATAGTAGGCTTGGGAAACATATCGCCAATACTAGTAAAAATATTTGCAGACCATGCCTGATGAGCTGCTCCGCATACTCCGATAATAACCACCGGGATCCAATAAGAATAATGCCCTAACGGTTGTGCTAAAAGAGCAAGTAAAGGAATAAAGGCAAAAATCAACATGGCCTTCATTCTTCCTTCATAAGGCTGCATTCCTTTTTTAGTAACAAAATAAGTTGGCAACCACCCTCCAATAATTGACAACAAAGTTATCGAATACAAAACAAATAAGGGAAAAGCTGCTGTTGTAGCCTCCATTTGATACACCGAACTTAAATAGGCTGGGGTCCAAAATAAGAAAAACCACCAAACACCATCAGTCAAAAATTTGCCAATTACAAAAGCCCAAGTTTGTCTATATTTCAAACAAGTGCGCAAAGAATAGTGTGTTTTTGTGTCAGACATAGTAACAGCAAAAGGCTCCAATCCATCTTGTTGAATGTACTGTAATTCCTCTTGGGTTAGTTTTCCATTTTCCTCTGGTGTTTCGTAAAGCAGTATCCAAATTGCCATCCATACAAATCCCAATAGTCCAATACTTATAAATGCCATTTCCCATCCAAAAACTCTTGCAATAAATGGTATCGTTACAGGAGCAATCAAAGCTCCAATTGTAGCCCCTGAATTAAATATACTCGTGGCAAAAGCCCGATCTTTTTTAGGAAAATATTCAGCTGTAGCCTTAATGGCCGCTGGAAAGTTACCTGCTTCCCCAATAGCTAAAACCAAGCGAGAAATAATAAACAAGGTAACACTCACCGAGATTACTGAGCCAATATTCCCTATTGTTTGTATACTTTTTTTGGAACCTTCAAAACTTAATTGCCAATCTCCCGTTAGCCATCCGGATGTGATTATACCACAAAACGCATGTAAACAGGCCCCTAAGGACCATATCCCTATCGCCCAAAGAAAACCTTTTTTTGTACCTAACCGATCTACCAAGCGGCCAGCAAACAACATAGAAATCGCATAAAAAATTGAAAACAAAGCCGTAATATTTCCATAATCATTGTTTGTCCAATGAAATTCTGGAGCTATAAAGTCTTTCCAAGTTAATGAAAGGACTTGTCGATCCAGATAATTGATAGTTGTAGCAAAAAACAACATACTGCAGACCACCCATCTATACTTCCCTTGAGCAAAAGGCTGCTTTTTGGTAGTTTCAATTTTTTTTGACACTACAAGGTCACTTATTTCCATACTAATTAGTTTTTATTTTATTGTGCAAAATAGTTTACCGCATTGTGATAACAAATAGCTGCAACCCTGTCTCCTATCAACTGAAAATCATGGGGCAATTCATTTTTTTCCATTTCTTCCCCTAGTACATTACAAAGTATGCGTCTAAAATATTCATGACGAGGAAAGGACATAAAACTCCTAGAATCTGTCACCATCCCTATAAAGTGGGACAATAATCCAAAATTTGACAAGACATCAAGTTGTGCCTCAATCCCTTTTTTTTGATCCAAAAACCACCAAGCTGCCCCATATTGCATTTTACCAACCTGACCATCGTCATTAAAATTCCCTAACATGGTAGCTATCATTTCACTATCTTTTGGATGCAAATTATACACAATGGTCTTCGACAAACATTGAAGTTCACTCAATTTTCCTAAAAAACGACCCAACGAAGGAGCAATGCAGATATCACCTATCGAATCAAAACCCTGATCTGCACCAATACTTCGAAACATAAATAAATTATTGTTTCTTAAAGCACCTATATGAAACTGTTGAACCCATCCCTTAGCATGATTCATTGTAGCTAAGGCTAATAATAGCGAAGTTTGGTATTTTTTGATCTCATCAATAGTCAATGAAACCCCAGAAATTGCCTTTTCAAATATTGTAGCAACCTCTTCAGAAGATGCCACTTCATAATGCAATTCTCCAAGCCCATGATCAGAAATACGACAACCTATAGTATGAAAAAAGTCATGACGTTCCTTTAATGCTTGCAATAACAAATCAAAAGTTTCAATTTTATACCCCACTACAGCTCCCAACTGTAATAACCACGTATTAAAAGCTAAACCTTTATCAATTTCTAATGCTTTATCAGGTCGAAAAGTAGGGAGTACTGGAATTTCAAAACCTTGTTCTTGAAGTCTTAGATGATAGCGTAAATCGTCGGTAGGATCGTCTGTAGTTCCCACAAATCGAACATTCATTTTTCGCAATAAACTCTGAACACTGTACTCCTTTTTTGACAATAAAGTACCTACATGGTGATACACATAATCCGCTGTCTCAGCAGAAAGCAAAATATCCATATCAAAATATCTTTGTAACTCCAAATGCGTCCAATGATACAATGGATTTCGAAGCGTGTAAGGCACAGTAGCTGCCCATTGGCAAAATTTATCATAATCACTTGCTTGGCCTGTAATAAAATGTTCCAAAACTCCATGCGCTCTCATAGCGCGATACTTATAGTGATCACCGCTTATCCAAAGCTGAGTTATATTTTCAAAGTGTCGATCCTCCGCAATATCTTTGGCCGAAAGATGACTGTGATAATCAAAAATTGGCTGATGTTTAGCGTAATCATGATACAGTCTTTGTGCTGCTGCTGTATGCAATAAAAAATTATTGGTAATGAAGGTTGAAGTAGTCATATACTAAAATATACTTTTTTCAATTCCCATAGCTAAACCTCTGAGTTCTGCCAACCCCCTTAAACGCCCAATAGCTGAATAGCCTGGATTGGTTTTTTTATTTAAATCGTCAAGCATTTGATGCCCGTGATCAGGACGCATAGGAATGCATCTGTTGGTTTCTTTTTCTTTTTTCAAAATCGATTTCACTACGGCATACATATCGACATCGCCTTCCAAATGATTGGCTTCGAAAAAATTACCAGCTGCGTCGCGTTGTGTACTTCTTAAGTGAATAAAATGCATTTTGTCTCCATAACGATCTACAATACCTGGTAAATCATTTGAGGCAAGCACACCATAAGAACCCGTACACATGCAAAATCCGTTAGAAGGAGAATCAACTGCTTGTAATAACTCCTTTAAATCGGCCTCAGTACTAACAACCCTAGGCAATCCTAATATAGAGTAAGGTGGATCATCGGGATGTATGGCCATTTTTATCCCAACCTGTTCAGCAACAGGAATGATTTCTTTCAAAAAATAATACAAATTACCTTTCAAAGTAGAAGCATCAATTCCATCATACTGCTGAAGTACATTTAAAAAATCTGATACAGTGTACGATTCCTCAGCGCCAGGTAAGCCTGCAATTATATTTTGTTGCAATTTAATTTTATCTGCATCAGATAAGTGTTCAAACATCGCTTTCGCTTGTGCAATTTGAGATTCGGTATATATATCTTCAGCTCCAGGTCTTTTCAAGATAAACAATTCAAATGCCGCAAATGCTATCACATCAAATCGCAAAGCTTTTGAACCATCGGGCATGGTATAAGACAAATCGGTTCTAGACCAATCTAAAACAGGCATAAAATTGTAACATACGGTATAAATGCCACATGCTGCTAAATTTCTTAAGCTTTGTTTGTAATTTTCTATGAATAATAAATAATCCCCAGTTTGCTTTTTAATATCCTCGTGTACTGGAATACTTTCAATAACTGAGAGTGTTAATCCAGCAGCTTCTACTTCTTCTTTTCTTTTTAAGATTTCATCCACTTCCCATACTTGTCCATTCGGAATGTGATGCAATGCGGTCACTATACCCGTTGCACCAGCTTGAAGGGCATCAGATAATTTTACGGGGTCATTTGGACCGTACCAACGCCATGTTTGTTCCATTTCTATATTTTTTATATTGTATTACACTCCACTATACGCGCTAAAACCACCATCAATTGGAATGACTACACCGGTTACAAAAGAAGAGGCTTCGTCACTTAAATAAAGCGCTGTGCTTATTAAATCTTCAGGTTGTCCAAATCGTCCCATAGGCGTTTGTTCGATAATTGTATTCCCTCTTGGAGTCAATGTCCCCTCAACGGTTGTCAATAAACTGCGATTTTGATCGGTTAAGAAAAAACCAGGTGCTACTGCATTCACTCGAATTCCTACTTTTGAAAAATGAACTGCCAACCATTGCGTAAAATTAGACACTGCAGCTTTTGCCCCACTATAAGCGGGAATTTTTGTCAATGGAGTATAGGCATTCATAGAGGAAATATTCAAAATACTACAGCCCTTTTTGCCAATCATATCTTTTGAAAAAACTTGTGTAGGCAATAACGTTCCTATAAAGTTAAGATGAAAGACAAACTTAATTCCCTCTGCATCCAAATCAAAAAAAGTTTTGAACCCCTCCGTAGTATTTTCTAGGTCATCTTCCGTTAAAAACGAATTCGAGGTAGTTCCCAATGGATGATTCCCTCCTGCACCATTTATCAAAATATCGCAAGTCCCTAACTTTGCATTGATCTCATTTCGTGCAGCTTCTAATGATGCTTTCTCCAAGACATTGGCAACAAATCCAAATGCTATGCCACCTGATGCATTAATTTCATTTGCAATGGCATCTGCTGCTTCCTTTTTCAAATCGACAACTGCAATTTGATACCCTTGTTGTGCAAAAGCCTTGGCTAATGCACTACACAATACCCCTCCAGCCCCTGTAATTATAACTGTTTTCATGTACTTATTTATTTTTTATTAATCGAATTTGTTGCAAAAGAGTTTGTGTTGATTTAGTGAGTCCATCAAAATCTCGAGCCTCCAAAAGAGAGGTGCTAATTAATTGACTCCCCATACCTACAGCAACCACTCCTGCATGAAACCATTCCTCAAGATTAGCTTGCCCTGGGGTCACTCCTCCAGTTGGCATAAAGTGTAAATCTGGAAACAATCCTTTTACTGCCATCAAAAATGAGGGCCCTATACAATTACCTGGAAATAACTTGATCAACTCAACTCCCGCACGTTCAGCGGCACCAATTTCTGTTGGCGTCATACAACCCGGACTATACAAAATCCCTTCCCCTTTTAAGTAAGTAGCTATTTCTGGAACAAATCCCGGACTTATTACAAAATCAGCACCTAACGTTATGTAATCTTGCGCTTGATATAAATCTTTCACCGTACCAATTCCTAAATACAAATCTGGCATCATTTGATTCTTAACTTCCATCATTTTAGCAAAGTTTTGACTAGCCTTTGCGCCCCTATGTGTATATTCTACCGCACGAATTCCTGATTTATACAAAGCTTTTAGTACCGCTATAGAAATCGCGGCATCGTCGTGATAATATAGTGGCAATAGCCCTTGTTCTGTTAAAACACTAAGTATTTTGTTATTAGTTTTCATTATTTCATTTACTATTGAAATTACTGCCTACTTTATCTTGCTACACGGCTACCTGTAGCCCCATGCATTAAATCAAAAACGTCCTCTTGGGTAGCCCAATTAAAATCACCAACAATGGTATGCTTTAAAGCACTTGCTGCAATGGCAAAATCCACCGTCTTTTGTGGAAATTCATACCATGAACCAATCCCATGGATCAATCCAGCCATATAGGCATCACCAGCACCTATACGATCCACTATTGGCATTATACAATGCTCGGTCGACTCATACATTTGTTTCCCATCCCATAATACAGCACTAATTACATTTGAAGAGGCCGTAGCATTTTTACGTTGGGTGCTAGAAACTACTTTTAATTTTGGAAACTTTTGCTTCCATAAAGCAAACACATCGTGAACACTAGCATTAGCCTCAACCTTTACCCCTAATACCGGTTCAGAATCTTCAATACCTCCTAATAATACATCACAATAAGTAATCAATTCAGGTATGATTTCGGATGGACGAATGCCATATTGCCATAAGGTTGGACGATAATTGAGATCTACAGATATGGTAAGACCTAATTCATGAGCGACTAAAAGGGCTTCTTTGCATAAACAAGCCAAATCTATAGATAAAGAAGGCGTAATACCTGACCAATGAAACCAATCCGCATCTTCAAATATAGTTCGCCAATCAATAGTCCCAACACTAAGATTTGAAAAGGCGGAATGGGACCTATCATAAATTACCTTACCTGATCGTATTGAAAATCCAGGCTCATAATAATATAAGCCCATTCTACCTACTAAAGATTGATTTGATATTACCATCCCAGTTTGTTGCAATTGTCGTAAAGCTTTCTCCCCAAGTATAGATTGAGGCAAAGCAGTTATCAATTGAGTATCCCAGCCAAAACGTGATAAAGATGCCAAAACATTGGCCTCTGCTCCACCAAAACCTATATCAAAAGCATTCGTTTGTGCTATTTTCAATTGCGAGGGTGGCGTTAATCGCAATAATATTTCACCTAAACTTATAATTTTTTTTGTCATATTTTATTTATTCGTGTGCGCACACGTAATACAAATATAGAAAAAAATGTATGCAGTACAACTATTTGTTAATAAAAACAAAATAAAAAGATGAAAAAAAAATATACTATTTTTACCAAGTCTAACCATAAAACCATTTAGCCATTATCACTATTAAAAAAATAGCCGAATTAGCTCAAGTTTCTGTCGGAACCGTAGACCGTATTATCCACAATAGAGGCCAAGTAACTCCAGAAAACATTGAAAAAGTAAACGCAATTATCAAAGAATATGGCTATGTCAAAAATGTAATGGCTAGTAATTTGGCTCTTAACAAGAAATACCGATTCGCCATTTTTTTACCCAAAAGTGATCGAATTGAATATTGGAAAGAACCTATTAAAGGGATTCAAAAAGCAGCTCAAGAATTAACTGTAATGGGAGTTCTTTTAGAATATTACTATTTTGATTTTAACGAAGTAGCATTTATCGAAACTGCGCAAAAAGTATTAGAAGCTGAACACGACGGCTTAGTTTTGGCCCCTATTTTTCAAGAAGCCTCCCAATCATTCTTACTAGAGTATCAAAACAAAAACACGCCAGTTGTCTTGATTGACTCCAATTTAACTGAAATAAAGAATGTTTTTTATGTGGGTCAAGATTCTCTTAAAAGTGGTTATCTCGCAGGAAAACTTATTGGATTTGGCTTGCATACTAATGCTCATATTCTAATATTAAAGCTAAAAAGCCTTAAGGAAAACACTAACAGAAATAATGTGTTCATACAGCGAATTCAAGGATTCAGAGATTACTTTGATGAAAAAAAACCAAATTTCAACCTTGTTTTATCAGAAACCAATTCCATAATTGAATCCAAAGATATACTTACTCCTGCTCAATTTGAAGGCGTTGATGCAGTATATGTTCCCAATTCAAGAGTACATATCGTTGCTCGTTTTTTCGAACAACACCATATTACTGATGTAAAGTTAATAGGTCATGAACTTTTAAAAGAAAATATCGAATTCCTTCTAAAGGAGCGAATCGATTTTTTAATCCATCAAAAACCAGAAGAACAAGGCTATACAGCCATTCAACTGCTATATAAAAAATGCGCAAACAAAGAAGATAACACAGAAGTATTACCTATACCATTAGAAATTATTGTGAAAGAAAATTTATACATCAACAACATCAATACACATTGAGTATTGTATTTGTTTTATTGTATTAAAAAAAAAATCCATTCGCCGAAAACGAATGGATTTCTTATATAACTGCCTACTACTAACTGTAAACTGAATACTTAAAAACCTAAGCTTCCATATCTACTGTAGTGCGTGCGGCAATTTCTTTATACGTACCGTTAACTAGTTTCTCACGAATGGCTTCGAAAGCAGCCAAAGTTTCTGCAATATCTTCTAAAGTATGCGAAGCCGTTGGAATCATACGCAACAAAATAATACCTTTCGGGATTACTGGATAGACAACAATCGATAAGAAAATACCATAGTTTTCTCTTAAGTCGTTTACCATCACCATCGCTTCTGGAATGCTTCCTTCTAAGTAAACTGGCGTAATACAAGTATTTGTATCTCCAATATTAAATCCTCTTTCTTTTAATCCGTTTTGTAACGCATTTACGTTTTCCCACAATTTATCTTTAATTGCAGAAGATTCACGTAACAACTGTAAACGTTTTAAAGAACCAATCGTCTGAATCATTGGTAATGCTTTGGCAAACATTTGAGAACGCAAGTTGTACTTCAAATAATCGATTACATCTTTATCTGCCGCTACGAAAGCACCAATATTGGCCATCGATTTGGCAAACGTAGAAAAATACACATCAATTCCGTCTTGACACCCTTGCTCCTCTCCTGCTCCAGCACCTGTTTTTCCAAGCGTTCCAAATCCGTGTGCATCATCAACCAACAAACGGAAATTGTACTTCTCTTTCATTGCAACAATTTCTTTCAATTTTCCTTGTTGCCCACGCATTCCAAAAACCCCTTCGGTAATGAACAAAATTCCTCCACCTGTTTCTGTCGCCATTTTAGTAGCACGTTGCAGGTTTTTCTCCATACTCTCTAAATCATTGTGTTTGTAGGTAAAACGTTTCCCCATATGCAAACGCACCCCGTCAATTATACAAGCGTGTGAATCTACATCATATACAATGATATCATTTTTAGTCACCAAAGCATCGATGATAGACACCATTCCTTGGTAACCAAAATTCAATAAATAAGCCGATTCTTTCATCACAAAAGCAGCCAATTCTTGCTCCAATTGCTCGTGGTATTTCGTATGACCACTCATCATTCGCGCTCCCATTGGGTAAGCGGCACCAAATTGAATAGCGGCATCGGTATCTGCCTGACGCACTTCTGGGTGATTTGCCAAACCTAAATAGTCGTTCAAACTCCAGTTCAATATATTTTTCCCTTGAAATTGCATTCTAGGTCCCAATTCTCCCTCTAGTTTTGGAAAAACAAAATACCCTTCTGCTTGAGAAGCCCATTTTCCTAAAGGACCTTTATTGCTTTGGATTCTTTCGAATAGATCTTTTACCATTTTATATCAACTTAATACTTTATTATTTAATAAGCGACAAAAATAATTATTTAGCTTAAACCACCACTGTCAATTCTCTTTTATTTTGCTTAAAAAATTGATTTCAAAAGAGTCCAAACTACAGTTCATCGCTTTTGCGTCACTAGTCAGAGGTTTTGCTGTACCAACATAAGGGAGAATACCTTAAACTTTGTATCTTTGAACACAAACCGATAAAGCATGTCAAACAACACTCAAGAGTTAAAAATAGCAGTACTGATTGATGCCGATAATGTTCCGTATAGCAACATCAAAGGCATGATGGAAGAAATTACCAAATACGGCACCCCCACCACCAAACGTATTTATGCCGATTGGACTAAGCCCAATTCTAATGGTTGGAAATCCGTTTTACTAGAACACGCCATAACTCCTATTCAGCAATACAGTTATACTTCGGGCAAAAACTCCTCGGATTCTGCCTTAATTATAGACGCTATGGATTTGCTATACTCCTATAAAGTGGATGGTTTTTGCATCGTCTCAAGTGACAGCGATTTTACACGATTGGCTATCCGACTAAGGGAGTCCGGTATGAAAGTGATTGGCATGGGCGAAAAGAAAACGCCAAACGCCTTTATTGTTGCCTGTGATCGATTCGTCTTTATAGAAGTTTTAGAAAGTGGCACCAAAAAGAAAAAACCTAAAACCGTCTCGACTACTACTTCGGACACCAAAAAAGTAACTGAAAAAGAGAAAACGATAAAAATTGACGACCCTACCATTGATTTGATTGAAGATGCCATAGATGCTATAAGCGATGATGATGGCTGGGCTTTTTTGGGCGATGTTGGCAATTTAATTGTCAAAAACAAACCTGAATTTGACCCCAGAAGTTACGGTTTCAACAAACTCACCCCTATGCTTAAATCCTTGACCGATATTTTAGAAATTGACGAAAGAGATTCGGATAAAAAAGGGATTAAACATGTCTACGTTAGGCTTCGTTACTAAAACTATAAAAAACGGCATCTCGTATTAGTGATGCCGTTTGTTTTAAACTTATATTACTTCTCTTTTAAAGTGCTCAAATAATTTTCGGGAAGAAATTCAACCTTACCCGTTTTTAGATCATACACTGCTCCAACTACTCTCGTACTATCATCCTTAGTAGACTTTGTCAAAACAGGCTCTAAATTTTTCAACTGCTCTACTTGCATCGCTACATTAATTTTCACTGCATTTTCAATCTCATCCCCGTGTTGGTGTTTGGCCAATTTTGCTGCAGGTTTTATCGCATTAACTAACGTCACCACATGACCTGGAACTTCAGGCAACTTGCATGCTGCCGCCACTGCTCCACACTGCGTATGTCCCAAAACCACAATCAATTTGGCTCCTAAAACTGCATTCGCAAATTCAATACTTCCATACGAGGCGTAGGACGAAACTTGTCCAGCCGTTCTCACTATAAATAAATCTCCCAACCCTTGATCAAATATGATTTCACTAGGTACCCTTGAATCGGAACAACCAACAATAACCGCAAAAGGTTTTTGCCCAGAAGCCAATTCTTTAATGCGATTTACATCTTGATGCGGTTTAATACTTTTTCCAGCTACAAATCGTAAATTACCTTCTTTTAAAGCTTCCAAAGCTTGAGAAGGCGAAACTTGCCCATAGACACTTGTTACAAAAAGGATCGTGACTACCCCTAAAAATGCATTTAATTTTTTCATATGGCTTTATTTATTTTTATTCGGCAAAGCTAAAACATAAATACATATAAACATATTTAATGTTTTTCATATTTATTATTAATTATTTTTATACACAAAACTACTCTCCTCCTATTATATGTTTAAAAAGTAAAAACAATACCTTTGAACTAAAAAATAAAAATGAAAATCGTATTTGCTACCAACAACGCCAATAAAATCAAAGAAATTCAAAGCATGCTTCCTCATTCTATTACTATTTTGAGTTTAGAAAGCATAGGTTGTCATGAAGAAATACCCGAAACCGCTGATACCATAGAAGGCAATGCTATCATGAAAGCCAATTATATTACCGAAAAGTACGGTTACGATTGTTTTGCCGATGATACCGGTTTAGAGATTGAAGCGCTCCATAATGCCCCAGGTGTATATTCGGCTCGATTTGCTGGACCACAACGATCCTCAGAAGACAATATGAATAAAGTACTTCAATTGCTGGAGCTGCAAAACAACCGAAATGCCCAATTCAAAACCGTGATTTGTTTGAACCTTTCGGGCCAGCAATATGTATTTCAAGGTATCGCCAAAGGCAGTATCACCAGAGAAAAAAAGGGCACGGATGGGTTTGGCTACGATCCAATTTTTCAACCAGAAGAATATCAAAACACCTTTGCTGAGATTTCGTTAGAGGAAAAAAACAAAATCAGCCATAGAGGAAAAGCCACACGAGCTTTACTTCAATTTCTACTCTCAACTCATTAACAATCAAAAACCTATACAATTACCTAATATTTATCATTGTTTTTCTTCCGGTTTTAGCATAAAATCGCTTTTTAAAATTAGAAAATTTACAATTCAAAAACATAACTTTCTGAATATCAAAACAAAATAAATCCATAAAACTTAAATTTGCATTAGTTAATTTGGGAAATTAAGAGTAATTTTGCGCCCTATTTTAAAAACATATAATGAACAAATTTGAACAATTAGGATTGAATGAATCGTTACTGAAGGCGATTTTAGATCTAGGATTTGAAAATCCGTCAGAGGTACAGGAAAAGGCGATTCCCCTATTATTGGAAAAAGACACGGATATGGTTGCGTTGGCTCAAACAGGGACTGGGAAAACAGCAGCTTTTGGTTTTCCGCTAATTCAAAAAATTGATGCCGACAACAGAAATACACAAGCATTAGTTTTATCGCCAACACGAGAACTTTGTTTACAAATCACAAACGAACTTAAAAATTACGCTAAATACGAAAAAGGTATACATGTCGTTGCGGTATATGGTGGTGCCAGTATTACAGAGCAAGCGAGAGAAGTTAAAAGAGGAGCACAAATCATTGTAGCCACTCCAGGTAGAATGCAAGACATGATTAATAGAGGTTTAGTAAACATCAAAAATATCGACTATTGCGTTCTTGATGAAGCGGATGAAATGTTGAACATGGGATTCTATGAAGACATTTGCTCTATTTTATCGGACACTCCAGATGAAAAAAACACTTGGTTATTCTCGGCTACTATGCCACAGGAAGTAGCTCGAATTGCTAAACAATTCATGAGTGAGCCTTTAGAAATTACTGTAGGTGCCAAAAATTCAGGATCGGCTACCGTATCACACGAGTTTTATTTAGTAAACGCAAGAGATCGTTACGAAGCTTTAAAACGTTTGGCCGATGCCAATCCGGATATTTTCTCGGTGGTTTTTTGTAGAACGAAGAGAGATACGCAACAAATTGCCGAAAAACTTATCGAAGACGGTTACAATGCTGCTGCCTTACACGGTGACTTATCGCAAGCTCAACGCGATGGCGTTATGAAATCTTTTAGAGGAAGACAAATTCAAATGCTAGTAGCTACCGACGTAGCGGCTCGTGGAATTGACGTTGATAATGTTACGCACGTAGTCAACTATCAACTTCCAGACGAAATCGAAACCTACAATCACCGCTCAGGTCGAACTGGTCGTGCTGGTAAGCTAGGAACTTCTATCGTTATTATCACCAAAAGTGAATTGCGTAAAATTTCGGCTATCGAACGCATCATCAAACAAAAATTTGAAGAGAAAACTATTCCTTCAGGAATTGAAATCTGCGAAATTCAATTGTTACACTTGGCTAACAAAATCAAAGAGACCGAAGTAGATCATGAAATTGACAACTATTTACCGGCCATCAACGATGTGTTAGAAGGATTGACCAAAGAAGAATTGATCAAGAAAATGGTTTCGGTTGAATTCAATAGATTCTTGAACTATTACAAGAAAAACAGAGATTTATCTCCTCAATCTGCCGGCGGTGATCGTCGTGAGCGAGGTGATAGAGACGCAGCTCGAGGCAATGCTGGAGGTGGCGCTACTCGTTACTTTGTGAACATCGGTTCAAGAGACAATTTTGACTGGATGTCATTGAAAGATTTCTTAAAAGAGACACTGGATTTAGGCAGAGATGATGTATTTAAAGTGGATGTTAAAGAAGGGTTTTCTTTCTTCAACACCGACGCTGAACATACCGACAAAGTAATGGACATCTTGAACAACATCCAATTAGAAGGACGTCGTATCAATGTGGAGATTTCTAAAAACGATGGTGGCGGAAGACGTGATCACAACGGAAGAAGCTCTGGTGGTTTTGGTGGCAGAAGTGGTGCTCCGAGAAGAGAAGGCAGTTTTGCCCCACGAAGAGAAGGCGGCTTTAGAAGCGACAGAAACGCTGCTCCAAGAGAAGGTGGTTTCCGAAGCGAAAGAGGAAGCGCTTCGAGAAGAGAAGGTGCATCGGACAGAGCTCCAAGAAGATCTGATAATTTTGGAGACAGTCCAAGACCAAGAAGAACAAGAAGAGACTAATTATTTTTGTTAATTTTCTTATAATTATATTTGAAAACTACAAAATATTAATTCGCGATTTACTATTTTTAGTGCTTTAAAATCGTGTATGAAATATTTTGTAGTTTTCTTTTTTATCTCACTATCATTTATAGGTTTTGCCCAAGAAAACCCTACTTCTCTTAAAGTAACTGGCACCATTGTAAACGATAGTAATGACCAGCCTTTATCCTATGCCAACATTATCAACGTTAACAAAGTTAAGGGTACTACAACAGACACTAAAGGTAATTTTGAGATAGAAGTTTCACAAAGCGACACCTTACACGTATCCTTATTAGGTTTCCAATCCATCAAAGTGAGGGTAACCAACGACTGGCTGAAAACCAAAAAAACAGTCATAAAACTTACCGAAAAAGCCATCGCCTTAGAAGAAGTTATCATTCGACCTTTTAACTTAACCGGTTATTTAGAAGTTGACTCCAAATTAATTCCCACTAAAGAAAATTTCAGATACAGCATTTCTGGGCTTTCTCAAGGTTACGAGGGCGGACACTACTCTCCTGATGCCTTTGGAAAAGTTTTGGGTTCTATATTTAATCCCGCCGATATGTTATACAATGTTTTTGGTAACAAACCCAAAGAATTAAGGCGTTTAAAGGAACTCAAAAAAGACGATACCGTTCGTAAAGCCTTAGAGTCCAAGTACGATCGAGAAATGATAGCCACCCTTTTAGGTATTGAGTTGACCGAAATACCCGAAATATTAAAGCGTTGTAATTATTCGGAGGCTTTTATTCAAACCGCCAATGATTTACAAATCATGGATGCGATTAGTGGTTGCTACGAAGAATACAAAATACTGAAGAAAAAATAATTAATGTTCCAGTTGCTTGCGTATTTTTTTTATACGCTTTGTGGCTTTTTTTACCGCTTCTTTTACAGCAATTTCACTGAAGGGTTTGATTACAAAATCTGCAGGATTATAATCTGTAGCTTTAAAGAAATACCCTGGAAAAGCTGTTGCGAAAACAATTTGAAAATCAATAGTTTCAAATTGATCTAAAACTTCAAAGATTTGCTTTTCTCGCATATTAATATCCAAAAAAACGATATCGGGTTTCTTTGCTAATAGTTCAGAATAGACGGTCTCGATCGTTCTAGCAACACCAACAATCTTAAGTTTTAAACAATGCGTGGAAATAATTTTCTTTAAAATTTCTATGTTGATTGATTCATCATCAACGATTACAACAGAATATAGGTCCATAAAAAAGTAAGGAATAATAAGTGGTATTTCATTCTAAATCGTTTTTAAATATAATTAAAAACGATATCAAAAAAACAAGATAAATTTACTTTTATCAAGAACTTATTGTTAATAGCTCACAATAACCAGATAAAACTAGAAAATAGAATTTTATGAAAGGATAATTTTGTAATCTAAAATCTTGTGCTACTTTTGCTCCTCAAAAAAACAATACAATTGTTTTGAAAAAAATCGGCGTATTTCTTTTAACTTTAACTTTGCTCTTCCCTATTTTTGGGAATGTAGTGGTATACATCCAATTTAAAACCAAGCAAGAGCAAATCATCAAAACCATTTGTGTACAACGAAAACTTGTCAACAATACTTGTAATGGTCGTTGTGAACTACAAAAAAGCCTAAAACAATTTGATGAGAATGAAAAAAAAATGGAAAACATCCTGAAAGAAAAAGCAGATTTCATTTACCTTCTTCATTCAACACCTACATCATTTGCAAGTAACACTCCGATAACTTCAACAACCAAGTTGAACGTTTTTCATACGTCTGGAGAAACCATTTCCAAAACAAATTCAACGTTCAGACCTCCCTCCTTTTTAGTATAAATTACTTTTATTTTCAACCTTTTTGAATGTAAATTCAATGACTACCTCATTGAAAAACACTTGTTGTTTAATTTATACTAACAAAAAGTCAATGCTATCTTATGTCTATCCAAAATTCTTAAACAAATAAGAATTGGAAGATGCTATTTGCTTTGACTTTTAGCTAAAACCAAATGAAAAAATATATAACAGCCTTATTACTAATAGGGCAAATCGCTATTGCGCAAAATAAAACCGAAAAAGACAGCAGCAAAACTCAAGATTTAGAAACCGTTTTTGTTACCGCCAACCGTACCGCTACCCAACGTAAACAAACCCCAACGGCCATCAGCAAACTAACCGCCAAAACGATAGACGAGGCTAAAGCCGTTGCTGTATTCGAAGTAATCAACAAAATACCTGGTGTATTGATGGTCAATTTAGGGAACGAGCAACATTCTATGGCGATTCGTCAACCTATGACCACAAATGCCTATTACTTATACCTTGAAGACGGATTACCTATTCGCCCCATGGGAATTTTTAACCACAATGCATTACTAGAAATCAACCAATTCAACCTTCAAAACATTGAGGTAGTCAAAGGACCAGTTTCTTCATTGTATGGACCTGAAGCTGTTGGCGGAGCCATCAATTTAATTTCAAAAAAACCAACGTTAGACCCAGAGTTCAAATTCGGAATCCAAGCCGATCAATGGGGCTACCACCGTATTCAGGCTATGGCGAGTGCAACGGTTGGCAAAGTTGGTTTTCACATAGCAGGAATTTCAAGTTTGCAAAAAAACGGCTGGATGGCTTTCTCTGATTACAACAAAGACAACCTGAATGCCCGTATCGACTTCAACATCAGTCCAAAAACTCGATTAATCGGTACTATGATGTGGGGTAAATATTATTCGGATATGAGTGGAAGTGTAAACGAAGATGCTTTTTACAAGAGAACCTACAAAAGCACCACCGATTTCACTTATAGAAAATCCGATGCCTTACGAACTAAAGTGGCACTTGAACACGATTGGAATGACAACTCAAGTAGTGCCTTGACGGTTTATTTTAGAGATAACAAATTAGGACAAAATCCTTCCTACTCTATTCGTTGGACCGCAGGAAAAACTACAGCAACAGGTGAAATCAACTCTAACAATTTCAAAAGTTATGGCGCCATTGCACAACACACCCAAAAACTATCCTTTTGGGATACCAAAATTGTAGCGGGTGTACTTTATGACTACTCTCCAGTAACCTATTGGGCGTATAGAACCGAATTAAAAGCCAACTTAAACCCTGGTGGATTAACAGTAAACAATTTCGAACAAATCGCAGAAAGACCAGACATCAAATTAGTGGACTACACAGCTGACATTTACAACTCTGCCGAATATACTCAAATTAGTTTTAGTCCAATTGAACAATTGGTGCTTACAGGAGGCTTACGTTATGACAATATGAAGGTTGATTATAACAATGCTCTCGATAAATCCATCGGAACCAAAATATACGACAAAGTAACCTTCAAAGCTGGAGCCAACTTCAATCCTTCTACCTACTTTGGGTTTTATGCTAATTATGCACAAGGATTTGCACCTCCAGGAATCACATCTATTTTTAGAGCGAAACCAGGAACAGGCGGAACCACTGGTAAACCCGCTGAGTTTTACTATAATCTTGAGCCAGCTACTTTCGACAACTACGAAGCTGGTGGTTGGATAAATGTTCTAAAAAACAAATTGTATTTTGATTATGCTATCTACTATATGGATGGCAAAAATGAACTGTTAAGCATCCGTCAACCAGACAATTCAACCGATTTTCAATCTGCAGGAGAAACAAGACACAAAGGAGTTGAATTTGGTTTCAGCTACAAACCTTTGGAGCAATGGCACATTCGATTTGGAGGAACTGTTGCTGAGCACACCTTTATCAACTTCAAAGTATCGGATAGACCAACCGATCCAGTAAAAAACATAGATGGCAAAGAAATGCCTCAAGCTCCAAGATGGTCTGGAAACGCAGAAATCAGCTATTATCCAAATTGGTTACCTAATTTTAGAACAGCTCTAGAATGGCAATCGGTAGGAAGCTATTACCAAGACCAAATCAACACGGTAAAATATGCAGGTTACGATATTTTCAATTTTAGATTGGGCTATCACTACAAATCCCTTGAATGCTACGGAAACATAATGAATTTGACCGATAAATTATACGCCTTTAATGTATCTCGTGCCAATCTAAGCACCTCACAACCGTCGTATACAGCCGCCGCACCTAGAACCTTCTTAATAGGATTACAATATAATTTTTCATTAAAAAAATAATTAGGAGCTAATCCCGTCATCCGCTGTATCTTTTGGGGCGAACCCCGCCCCAAAAGGATGCCGCTACTACCCTACCGTCTGGACACAAATATTTATATTTGAAA